>LKNA01000036.1 GCA_001564065.1 Chitinophagaceae bacterium T5-Br10_B2g13 | reverse complement strand
TTACCGGTAACGGTGGTACAAATACGAGCTATGCAGGACTCTATGCGCGAAGCATCGGAGACGGAGCGGCATTTACGGAGGTATCCAACAGTACCATCAGCGGAAACTCCATCGGTATTCAAATGGATGAGTCACCGTTACCATCAACAATTCAGGGTAATACCATTGAAAACAATGCCAGCAACGGTATCTATACACGTCTGGTCTCCGTTGATACGGATACATCATTGACAATTTCCGGCAACACGGTAACCGGACATACTTCCGGAACCGGGGCTATTGTTACCAGGGCAATTATCACGGATAACACATTCGACAACAACGCGTTTCCAATCGGATTAATGGGAGAACTGTCACGAGAAGACAGTGCTAACGAAAATGGAACACTGTTTGAAGGAAATGTGATAGGAGAGCACCTCTATCAAGATGCGATAGCACTCTACTCAACAAGCAGCATTAGCCTTGACGGTAAACTTGGATACACCTGGCCCGAATCCTATCAAAATGGCGTATATATACCGATTGTAAGTACAACGTATATCAACTCATCGAACAGTGTTGATGTAGCTCCGGGTACAGTATTCAAAATGGGTCACAACTCATCCAACGACTCCTTTTTGATTCAGGGACAGTTTAACGCTGTGGGTGAAGTAGATGACAAAATCGTATTTACCTCTATCAAGGATGATTCCTTTGCCGGAGATACAAATAAAGACGACAATGCAACTCTGCCTGATCGTCGGGACTGGCACTCCCTGGAATTTCGAAATTCGGGCTCGAACAATTCTCTGTTAAAGCACGCCATAGTTCGGTACGGCCGCTACAATCTCTATATGAGAAATACGGAGGCCGTAATTGATTCGAGTTTTACATCGAATTCAGATTACGGTGTATACACGTTTAGTGATGCCAAACCAACCATACGTAATTCGGATATACATTCTAACCGTTATGGTATTTACGTAAATACAGATTCGGATGATCCGAATATTCATCTGAATAATATATATGATAATGATGATGCCGGTTTATATGTACGCAGGGATGTGACTGCCATAGATAATTACTGGGGAGACCTAACGGGGCCATTTGTAGACCAAGGGCCTGATCTGAATTTAGATGGCCAGGGGGATCGCATAGAAATCAGCGGTTCAAACGAAGTTATTTATCGTCCATTTTTGACCGATCGAACCGGTGTGCTTCTGGGTGATGTCAGTGAAGATGGATCTATTTCAGCTTTTGACGGATCACTGATCCTTCAGTATGTGGTTGAACTCATTACTTTGGAACCTTCACAAATAGCAGCAGCAGACGTATCAGGTGATGGTTCAGTAAGTGCGCTGGACGCATCCTATGTTCTCCAGTATGTTGTTGGCTTGATCTCAGGGTTTCCCGGTGCAGGTAAAATTCCTGAGCTTGAAGCTGATCAGATTTACGATATAGAAACGATCGTTGCTGATTCATACTTCGATCTTATTATTAAATCTAAAGGGAATCTGAGTGTTTATGCCGGTGAGATAGAACTTAACTATCCGGAATCGAGTGTATCGAATGTTGAGATTATTAAAACCTCTGACACAGCAAACTGGAACTCAATAGATAATATTGATCGAGGTAACCTTAAGTTTGCGCTCGCAGGTATGGAACCAATGACTGAAGCGGGGGATCTGATACATCTTCGGTTTAACAAGAAAGGGGATGAACAGATTGAATTGAGAGACATTCAAATTTCAAATCTTGTCATTAATGAAGTGGATGTAACAGAGAGCGCAGAGCAGGATCTTTCGGATCAAACAGAGAGGTTATTGCCGGACTCGTTTACATTGAAGCAAAACTATCCGAATCCATTCAACCCGTCTACAAATATTCAGTACCAAATTCCGGTTGAAGGACAAGTATCTGTGAAGGTATTCAACTCGATCGGACAGGAGGTAGCCGTACTGGTTAATAATCAGGTACAGACAGCCGGAACGTACCAGTTGGAGTGGAATGCGCTTAATGTTTCCAGCGGAATTTATTTCTACAGAATAGAGGTCACCAGCCCTGATGGCAGGCAGTTTACTGACGTGAAAAGAATGACCCTGATCAAATAATCAATGAAACCTTCTATAGGCTTTTCAATGGAAAAACTGAATTACATTAAGTTTTTAGGGTTTCTGCTGCTTTTCTGTGGTTTTTTCTACGGAAATGCAGTTTCCCAGACAATCACAATTTCCATACCGAATGAAATTGTAGATGCCGGTGATGAGGTTACGATACCGATATCTGTAAGTGAGATAACTGAAGATGATAATATTTTTTCAGGCGAGTGGAAATTTACGACATCCTCAGATCTGATCACTTTTCAAAGTATATCTACAGCAGGAACATTGCTTGATGGGATTAACAGTTCGTTTAACTCAACATCGGGTAATTTTGCATTTGCTTCTACGCAACCGGTAACTGGATCAGGTACAATTCTTAATCTGACAGTTCAGGTTCGTGAAAACGCAGTTAAGTTTGAGGAAGCAGTAATTAACATAACGGATGCAAGGTTTAACGAGGGAGAACCTCAGCTCGAGTCTGAATCGGGTACGGTTTCTGTGAGAGGGATTGAACTGACTCCCAAAAAACCTTCAAGTGCACTTATAGAGGGGCAAACGTTCCAATTTTCTGTAGAGGGTAACGTAACAGAACCGGTTAACTGGAGTTCGTCAGATACCGAAATAGCGACAGTAACTTCTGAAGGCCTCGTGGAGGGTATTACTCCCGGAACTGTAAAAATATTTGTTGAAGATGCAGCAGGTCTGGCCGACTCTACAGACTTTTTTAGGGTTGAGCCTGCATCACTTCAGGAACTTACTTTGGGTGTTTCCGATCGTACGGTAACCCAGACATTGACTGATTCAGTACAGGTGATGGTTTCTGATTTGACTGGGCTCAATATAACATCCGGTCAGTTTGATCTCAGTTTTACTTCCTCTAAACTTGAAATCCTCTCAATCTCTACAGCGGGTACAATATTGGAGGGCAGACAGGCACCGACAGTTTTTGAGGATGGCAGCCAGATGAGTGTGGCGTTTGCCGATGCCGTTCCATACGAAGGGGAAGGAGCACTTTTCAACATAGTATTCAGTGTTAACAGAGATGCGACCGGTACGGCATCATTCATTCCGCAAAATGTTCTCTTTAATGAAGATTACGAAGCAGATACTTATTCAGGTACGGTAACAATTGAAGGTGCGCCTGAAATTGTAGTAAATCAGCCTGAAGATGAATTGACAATTGGTGAGGGGCAGACATACACGGTTGATTCAGGTGGAACTGCACCATATGTGTGGCGATCCGATGATGAATCTGTAGCTGTGATTGATGAAAATACAGGTGAACTTGAAGCACTGGCCAGGGGTACGACAAACATTATAGCAACAGACAGTGATGGTTTTGAGTCCGATCCTGTCCAGTTAACTGTAAATGATGTTACAGTTGAAATTCCTGACGTCAATGTTGGTGATTATGAGATATTTTCTCTGCCGATTACAACGACGGATCTCACCGGGCTTGGTATTATTGCTTATGAAGTGGATCTGGATTTTGATGAAAGCCTCTTAAACTTTGAAGCAATTGAGCAAAACGGCACAATATCTGAGGAGCTGAGTCTTTCCAGTTATGAAGAGCAGGGTGTATTGAAGATTGCCGTTGCCGGAACTGTTCCATTGGAGGGAGAAGGTGAGCTGTTACGTATCAACTTTAGTGTGCAGAATACAGTAGATTTTGGTACTTCAGGTATAGTAAATCCATCAAGAGTACAGTTTAATGAACCCGGACCGGATACCCCGACGGCAACCCGGCGATCAGGTACGGTAAATTTTGTTGACTCAGTGCTGCCGGCTCAGGTTACACTTGTGAGTCCTGAAAATCTTGAATCAAGTGTGCCGACAACACCAGAATTTACATGGGAAGAGATAACAGACGCAGTTGAGTATGAGTTGGAGATTTACTCTGATGCAGAACTCACTCAACCGGTTGCAAGTCAGCAATCGATCTCTGATACATCATACCTGCTTGAACAAGAACTTGATTTAAAAACGGATTACTATTGGAGAGCCCGGGCTGTTAATACAGAAGGAGCAGGGCCGTGGTCGGAGACTTGGACATTTGAAACTGTTCCCGGAATAGCAGCTGCACCGGATCTGATTGAACCATCGGATCAACAAATTGATGTATCTGTAAACACTATTCTAAGTTGGGCGTCATCAATTTATTCGGAGAGTTATGAGGTTGAACTGAGCACTGATCCGTTATTTGAAACAGTAGATCTGGTTGAAAGTGTGACTGATACACAACTTCAGGTTGAAAATTTGGAATTTGAAACCGTTTACTTCTGGAGAGTTAGAGGAGTGAATGAATTAGGTGAAGGTGATTTTTCCGATTCATTCAGTTTTACAACGGAAGTCGACGACTCAACACCATCTGATGCTGTATTTACTTATAGCGATTTAAATGTATTGTCTGCTGAAATCATCTCAGGTAACACAATAACTGTGAGAGCAGTTGTTGAAAATATTGGAGAGAGTACAGGAGAATACAGTACTCCACTTTATGTTAATGGTGAAGTAGTGAGTAGAAAGTCCGGTGTATTAGACGAAAATTCACAGGAGGTCCTGATATTCAACTATCAAATCAATGAGCCCGGAGACTATGAGGTTACCATAGCGGATTTACCTGTAGAGAATGTAACCGTTCAACCTGGGTGGACACAATACAATTTTGGGTCTGACAACAACTCGGCTGCGGAATTTCTTTCCGGTCCGCAAACGGATCAAGTTCGCGAAAACTGGTTAGTGGATATTAGTGCATGGATGCGTTCATCTCCGGTTGTAGCAGATGGAGTTGTCTACTTTGGAAGTAATGATAACAGCGTGTATGCCATCTCTGAAAGTACGGGAGAAGTAATATGGGAATTTGAGACTCAAAACAGTGTTCGCTCATCACCTGCACTTGTAGATAACAAATTGATCATCGGTAATGATGATGGAATTCTGTTTGGGATCGATATTGATAGCGGAGATGAGTTATGGAGGTTTACAACTCAAGGAGCTATTCGATCCTCACCTACAGTTATAAATGGTATTGCCTACTTCGGTGTATTTGATGAAGAAAATGGCCAAGTTTATGCCATTGACATTGACAGTGGAAGCAGTCTGTTTAGCTTCCCAACCGGAGCGAGTATATTTTCTTCACCGGCTGTTTCAGAAGAAATTCTATACGTAGGGAGTAACGACAACTCCCTGTATGCACTGGATATCTCCTCCGATGATTTGTCGGTGGAGGACAGGGTGATCTGGTCTTACGAAGGAGCCGGCTCTTTTGTGAGTACACCTGTTGTATATGGTGATTTTGTCTATGCAAGTACAGCGGCATTCGGTGATGTAGAGTTCTATGCATTTGACAAGCATACAGGTGAGGTGAGATGGAGCAGGACTGTTGCAGGTAACAGAGCAACATCTCCGGCAGTTGTTGATGATGTACTCTATGTTGGATCGGGTGAAGCTGAACTTTTTGCCCTAAATTATGAAACCGGGCAGGAGATATGGTCAACGAATATTGAGCCTGATTTTGGTTCCATCTCTTTTAGCACAGTTTCCCCAACTATAGCCAATGGCTATCTTTACATTGGTACAACCGGTAATAACGGTTCAGCCAGAATGCTTGTAGCTGTGGATATTACCGACGGTTCAGAGCTTTTCAGATATGACGGAATTGGTAATGTGCACTCTTCACCAACGGTTATCAATGGTAATGTTTATATAGGAAGTGATAATACGGGTTTGCACTCCTTCAGAGAGATAACAGCTGAGGATTTAATGCCTGATCCTGTTTTATCTGAAGTTTCGGCAACCACTCCACACTGGGCTGATGGCTCAGATCAATCCCGGGTAGATCTGGTAATTGTAAACGGAGATGGAGATCCAATTACAGGGCTGACAACGGATGATTTTCAGTTCAATTCCGGAAATGCTGTTTTAGCCGGTTCAGTTGAGGAACAGTTCACGGATGGAAACTACCGACTATATCTACAAAACAGCGTGGCTGAGACGGTGCGGTTAACAGTACGTGTAAGTGGTGTTGAACTTAGCGATCAGCCGGAAATAGAATTTCTGACTGCGGAAAGTGATTGGACCGCCGTAGCTTTTGATCAAATTAGCGAGTTCAGTGATATTACATCCATTCAATTTATCAATGAATCAACAGGCTGGCTGGCCGGAAATCTGTTTGGTGACGGTGTATTTGAAAATGAGTATACAATTTTCAAAACAACAGATGGCGGTGAAACCTGGACCAATCAATACCGTTCAGAAGATCAACCGGTGAATGAAATCTTCTTTGTTAATGAGAGACTGGGATGGGCTGCAGGACCCTCAAATGGTGTTTTATATACAGAAGATGGCGGTGAAAGCTGGATAGAGAGACAGGTTGATGAGTCAGGTAACTTTCAATTTTTTAATACTGTCTATTTCCTCGATGAAAGTACCGGGTGGATTGGCGGCAGTGATCTCTATAAAACAACTGATGGAGGGGAGAGCTGGGCATCACAGAATGTACCGGAAGACATTAATATCAGAGACATAAAGTTTTTGGATGATCAGACAGGTTATGTAGCGATGACAAATTCTCAGCTAAGGGATCCCGGCCTGCTGGTTACAAATGATGGCGGAAATAGCTGGACACCTGACCTTGAAGGGGCCCGGTTAACAGCTATCGATGTCAGTCAATCCGGGGCTATATTTTTAGTTGGCTGGGACGGCATAATATTTAAGTCAAATCCTGATGGCTCAACCTGGGAACTTGTTGATTCAGGGGTGGCTGTAAATCTGAACAGTATTGAATTTATCGGTGAGAGAACCGGCCGAATTGTCGGGAATTCATCAACTATTTTGGCTACCAATGATGCCGGAGATACATGGCAAAAAGAGTATCCGGGAACAACCTCAACCAATGAACTTTATGATCTCTCATTTTCCAATGAGGAGTTTGGATGGGCTGTAGGTCGTCAACGAACACTTCTCCGCTATGGTGAAACTACTTCAGCGCCACCGATGGTAGACGCTGATCAATCTTCGGTTGAAACAACCACTCCACACCTTGCTGACGGTGTTGATCAATCCTTTGTATCTGTGACACTTCTGGATTCGGATGGAAACCCGATTGACCGATATGCTCCATCAGAATTAAATATTCAAATCACCGGAGATGCAGCGTTCACGCAGCCTGATAATCTGGGTGATCCCGGACAGTTCGGTTTTACGGTTACAAACAGTACGGCTGAAACAGTAACTGTAACGGTAACGGTTGATGATATTCAGCTTTCAGATCAGCCAGAAATTGTATTTGAAGAGCCAATTCAGCTTGTAGATTCAGAACAGTCTGTGGTTACAGCCACATCTCCGCACTTGGCGGATGGAGAGGATCAATCTTTTGTAAGTGTTGCATTGGTGGATTCCCTGGGTGAGCCGGTTGACCGCATAAATACTCAGGATATTTCTGTAGCAGTTAGCGGCAGTGCTCAATTATCTGAATTGGAATCAACAGGCGATCCTGGAGAATTTGCACTAACGGTAACAAACGCCGTAGCAGAAACGGTACTGATCACAGTTACGGTGGAAGGAGTTGTCATTGGGGATCAGCCCGAGATTATATTCGAGGAAATTGAAATAGGTATTCCACTGTCACCGATTCTCACCTCCGTTACGGCAGTGGATGGCAGTGCAGAAATAAACTGGTCCGTAACTTCTTCTGAACATGTTGATAGATTCTTCATTTACAGAGGGGATTCAGTCGGAAATCTCACGGTAATTAATGAGACAAACTCCGGGGTCAGATCATTTACCGATCAAAACCCACCTGAGGGTACTTCTGTCTATGCAATCTCAGCAGTAAACCGTAATGAAGAAGAGAGTGATATATCAAATACACTTTACTTTGTGAAGAGTGAAGTTGTAGCATCCACTGAGTGGCAGCTTATCAGTATTCCATTGCAGCAGGGAACTGCAGACATGGAGCTGGCAACTATCTATAGCTTTAGTGATCGGTATGATCTAAATACTTCTTTCGAGCCCGGGAAAGGATACTGGGTGAAAACCAGGACATTTGATGATGAAAAACTTCCGGCTTCCGGTACCGGACTGGACAGTTTGCGCATTGAGTTAAATGCCGGATGGAATTTGATTGGAAGTTTGAGTCTGCCTGTATCTCTATCTGATGTTAGAGATCCGGAAGAGATTTTAACGGAAGCTCCGGTCTATTTATACAAAGGAGAAAACTATCAGACAACAAGAGAGTTAGTTCCCAACTTTGGCCACTGGGTGTTTGCCCGGGATAGCGGTCATGTTAAGGTAACTATTCAGAATCAGCCTCCAACAGCCGGCATTGAATTGGCAGATTCACAAGTACAGAATTTCGAATCTGATGGATTTGAGAGTGATTTAGCCAGGATTAAATTTCAATCCGGTGATTTTAGTACTGAGTTGATCGCCAGCCAAATTTATCTGTCGGAAAGCGAGCAGCTGAAATACCTGTTGCCGCCTCGATCTCCAGATCCGAAACTTGATGTAAGAGTAAACAATAGAAGCAGGTTGATTAATAATGAACCTTCAACCCTTCAGATTACAGCTGATGAGTACCCAATAAGAATTAGCCTGGAAGGTTTGGATGAAAGCTCTGGCTACGCTTACAGACTCCATGCAGAAAAACAGGGTGAAAGCAGAACAATTGACATTAAGCCCGGAAGTTCAGAAATGCTGGACCAGGAGTACGATAGGATTGAAATCGAGATGATTTATGCTGATGAGGTTGTTACTGAGAACGAGCTCTTGCCAAACTATCCCAACCCGTTCAATCCAACCACTACTATACAGTATCAGTTACGGGAGCAGACCCATGTAATGATTGAGGTTTATGATGTGATTGGACGTAGAATTCAGCTTCTTGCAAACGAAACTCAACTTTCAGGCCAACACAGGGTAGATTTTGACGGATCCAACCTTTCATCCGGTCTCTATTTTATACGATTCCAGGCCGGTGATGTCGTAGACATTCGTAAAATGACTCTTATTAAGTAGATGAAAATGAAAAAAACAGTATTACTCATAACGTCACTCTTTCTTCTAATTGCAGGATGTGGAGACGTATCGGGCCCAACGGATCGCGTGAATATATCCATTACGGTAAGTCCTTCAACGGCCGGGAATGTGTTGTCAAGCGGTGGTGACCAGGTAGGAGCTAACGCTGAATTTCTGGCAGTAGCTAATGAAGGCTGGCAGTTTTCGGGATGGACCGGTGATATTGAATCAAATGATAATCCACTTACAGTTGAACTTGAAAGTGATATCGCTTTAACGGCCAATTTTGAAGTGCAAAGCAATAACTACCGATTTGACATGGAGCTTTCAGACGGATCTAATGTGGAACTGGCTTTTGGTCAAAAACCCGGAGCCACAGACTCTTACGATTCCGGTATTGATTTGGAATCACCGCCGGCACCGCCTGAAGGTGTTCTGCACGCGTGGTTTGAAAATGACGGCAGAGAGCTGCGCAGTGATTTTAGAAACTCATTGAACAGCAGGATAGTTTGGGATCTGATAGTAGAGCCGGGTGAGACAGGTGAAGTTGAATTTAACTGGACTCGTAATGATGGCCATTTTGGGGGTTCCTTGATTCTCACAGATAGTGAAGGAAACTTCAAGATAGATATGCTTGAAACTGACAAGGCTACTTTGGAGGTTACTTCTCCCCGAAAACTTCAAATCCAATTTGGAAACTAATTGAAGAACTGATTTCAAGTAAGGTTGCCACCTCTTTTAAAAACACAAGAGAGAATGGATTCATAAATAGGTATCTTTTAGGATAAATCGAACAGAGGCTATGTTCAAAATAAAAGGTATTTTTTATGTCTCAAACTCTAGAGGAATTACGTAAATCTGCAGAAGAATTTGCCAAAGCAGGTGGCGATTCCACACTTCAACTTTTCAAAAAATCATTTCAGCTTGAGTTCAAAGAGGATGACTCACCCGTTACAAATGCTGACCGTCAGGCTGAGAAAATTATTCGCGATCGCATCAATGAGCGATATCCCGAACACGGTATAATTGGTGAGGAGTTTGGGGAAGAGAACACCGATAGCGATGTGGTTTGGATTTTGGACCCCATTGATGGAACTCAATCCTTCATTCATGGAATTCCATTTTACACCACTCTGATAGGTGTTCTGGTGAAAAAAAGCCCTGAAGTTGGCGTTATCTATGCCCCTGCGTTGGGTGAGATGGTTTCTGCTGCAACGGGATTGGGATGCACTTTAAACGGGGAAAAAACCGGCGTGAGAAAGTGTGATGACCTTTCGAAGGCAACATTTCTCTCTACCGAAGTAACAACCTTTGAAAAGCACGGTTTTAAAAAACTTTTCTCGGAACTTCTAAACCGAACAAGGCTTCACAGAACATGGGGCGATGCGTACGGACACATGATGGTTGCTACCGGCAGGGCCGATATCATGATCGACCCGATTTTAAATATCTGGGATGCTGCCGCGTTATTACCGGTGATAACAGAGGCCGGAGGATCCTACACAGATTTATCCGGAGAAGAGACCATCTATACTGGCAACGCTCTTTCAACAAATTCTACATTACTTTCAAAAATTTTATCACTATCGAATCAATAAAAATGATTAAAAAAGTATCTTTGACGTTACTTCTGATTTTTGCCTTTGCTGCAAATCTGCAAGTCTCTTTTGCTCAGGGCTGGGACTATGAACCCTATCCGTTGATGCCTTACAATATTGAACACCTCGACGCTGAATTAAACTTAAGTGATACGGGGGCTATTGAAGGAGACCTGCTCTACTCAATCACCTTAAAGGATAGCTCGGTCGACTCATTGGTATTTGATGCGAGAGGTCTGGAGATATTGAGCACCGTGATTAATGACAGCACGAAAGAGTATTACGTTAACGGTAACCGGCTCATTATTCTAACGGATAACGGGTACGATCGTGGTGAAACAATCACGTTGAGAGTTCAATATCGCAGCAATCCCAACTTCGGTTTGCATCAGACAGCGAAAGGAACATTTTTTACCTCATTTCTACCGCTTTCCAACTCCCACTGGCTGCCGGTACCCGATCATCCAAGGAGTCATTTTACTACAGAGTTGATATTCACCCATACGGCTGGGAAAACAGTTGTTGCAAACGGCCGCAGATCTTCCGCAGAGGTGGAAAGTGTATCTGAAGAGGTAACTACATTTAGTTCAAACCGAGCAGTTCCGGCAACGGATATCAATTTTGCAACTGGTAACCTGGATGTAGTTGCCACTACTCAAAACCGTGATAATCTGAATTCACAATATCAATCTCTCTTTAATCGAAGGTCGGATGATCAAATCCACATTTACAGTGAAATTGGTGATCTGGATGCAGAAAGCCTTCTTAATAACGCTGTTAATGCCTATGGTAAACTGTACAATGAATTAAACATAAATTATCCATTTCGAGATTTATCGATAGTAATCCTGGAAGACGACTTCTGGGAGACAAAGTCCTACGGTGGCGGTGTAATTTATCTCTATCAAAACAGAGGTGACCTGGTTGAACAGATGCAGAGAGCGATGACCGGTTTATGGATCGGTTCACACATCGTACCGGAGCAGTGGAGTGATACAGATGCTGTTCTGGCATTACAGGCAGATATAATGAATAGACTTTTTGATGTAACGCCAATATCAGAACAGACTGAACCGCCTTACCATGTTTTTGATGGAAATGGAAGCTCTAAATGGCAGCTCTATTTCAATGAGAATGAAGACTCTCGTTTTGCCAACCACTTTCAAAGAGTCAGAGATGATTTAGTTACGCGCAATGCATCTTTACTGACCTGGGATAGGTTAGCCCGGCTTATATACGATGAAACCGGTTACCCATATTTTGAAAAACCGGCTCTTCGGGAAATTGAAATTGAGGATGAGCAGCTATATCCATATCGGGCAGTATTAAATAGGGAAGAGGGAGAACAGCGAATTTCGGTTAATTTCACAGCCCTTGATGAACCTGTTCAGGAGCTGGTTACCGTTCGGGTTGATGAGTACACGCTGATGGATCACAAACAGTATGAAATTTCATTTACCGGTGAAACGGATACAATTGTATTGAATACTTCGGCGAGTACCGAGAATGTAAAATTCACTGTAATGGGTCGTGAGGACATTTCTCTTGAAGTTGAAAAACCTTTTGAATTCTGGATCTATCAGCTGCGTAACTCTGACAATCCGGAAGATAGAACATCTGCCGCAACCGGCTTATCGGTTTATTCAGAAAACCCGGATCTTCAACTTGCGCTGCAGGATCAAATGAGAAATGAGGATAACAGTGAGGTTTATGCAGAATTACTCCGCACACTCTCTTCAGTCACGGCCGGTGCAACAGGTACTGACCAGTTATTTTTTGACAGGCTGTCATCTAATTACAGCCTTGAAGTAAGATTGGCTGCTGTTGAGGGACTGGCTTATTTCCGCGGAAACGACAGCGTAATTAGTCGTCTCAGATCTCTTGCTCTGCGCACAGATGATGAGCAGATCAGAACAGCGGCAATTCGATCTCTTAACGAGGTTATGGATGCCGATCGATTTAAGACTCTTGCTGAGGATTTGATTACTCAGGAAGAGGTCCTGAAAAATGTACCGCTGATTTTAAATCTGCTGGCTCAAAAGGGAGAAAGAGAGGCATCTGTAAGATATGCTTCCACCTTTATGGCTGAAGGCTTTCCTTATGCAATACGCAAAGATGTTTTAGATCTGGTTTTACGTATTGACCAGTCTCGGGACGGTTGGGAAAACAGGCTTCCGGAACTGCTGACGGATCGTGATCCGAGAATAAGGTATAAAGCGCTGGATGCAATGGATAGAGTCAGTTCCCAATTCAGGGATGAGTGGAAAAACAACCGGCTCAATGAAGAGTATGACGAACGTGTCCGAAGAGCATTGGAGCGCCTTTAATCAACCGAACTTACAACCTCTGATTGTATCCACAATCAGAGGTTATTTTTTATGACTGTTTGATCCACTTAGCAAGATCCTTGAAGCTCGCTGTCTTTCCATAGCTTAAAATTCCCACCTGGTAGATCTTTGAACTAAGCCACATGGTTCCTACAAACGAAAGCAGCATCAATAATATAGCTGTGGAGGTTTGCCAGAGCGGAACTTCCGTAATTGCAATTCTGGTGATCATCAAAATTGGAGAGAAGAACGGTATCAGTGATCCCACAACCGATAGGGTACTGTCCGGGCTCTGCATAGTGTGGAACATGATGATATACGCAATAAATATTGGGGCGGAGATCGGAAGCATGAGCTGCTGTGTATCCGTTTCTGAATCTGCCGCTGACCCAATCGCTGCAAAGAGAGAACTGTACAGCAGATAGCCCAGGAAAAAGAAGATTACAAAATAAATAATTAAGGAGGTCTCCAGGGTAGGGATATCAAGAATTGCGGGCAGTTGTTCTTCTGCCTGAGCCAGTTCACCCCCCATCTGATTTGCCGCGGCTTCAGGTCCAATGATAGAGGAGGCAATAGGTCCGGCAACTGCCGAGAGCCCTGTAAATGCTAAAATCCATATACCAAACTGAGTGATGGCAATTGCGCCAACTCCGGCCATTTTTCCGGTTAGCAGCTCGATGGGCTTTACCGAAGAGGCGATCACCTCAATAATCCGGTTTGTTTTCTCTTCAATAACTCCACGCATGATGTAACCGCCGTAGCCGAATATTGCACCAAAAATAATCAGGCCCATAAACATTCCAACTACCGATAAAAATTCGGTGTCATCATCCGTCTCTTCACCTTCCCGGCTTAGTCTTCTGGAGTCGACTACTACACGGCTTTCAAAGATGTTTCGAATATCTTCACTTACCTCCTGACGACGAAGGCGCTCTTGCCTGATAGACTCCCTGAAATCACTTCGTACAGCTGTCAGTAGCTGCAACCCGCCGCTACCGCTATAGATCAGTTCAAGATTGTTATTTTCACTGATGTGAGAGTCGTTGATCAATACATAACCTGTTATCTCCTCCCTTTGAACCATGGCCCTGAGCGTGTCAACTGGAACGTCAGAGTAGTTGATGTAGCGATTTTCATCTATCTCCTGAAGGTTTGCTACAACCTCACCTGTTTCATCATAAACACCAATTGTAAATTCTATTTCACTATCCCATGCGGCGATGAAGATTCCAACGCCTATCAGCACAGCAAATCCAAGAGGGACCAGGATTGTAGCCCAGATGAATCCTTTACTCTTTACCCGTGTAAGATACTCTCTTTTGAGAACTAAGTAGGTTTGCCTCCAGTTCATTGTAAATCGGCCTCCTGCTGTTTTTTGATATTATCTTCGCCCACCGTGGATATAAAAATTTCGTTTAATGAAGGCTCCACCAGCTGAAACTTGTGGATTTCAGAATTTTGCATCGCTTTCTTTAAAATTTGCTGCGGGTTTAAACCATTTAGAATTCTGATTTCAGCAAAGTTTGTTGAACGGTTGTTAATTCGCACATCTTCGAGTTCATCCAGAAAACTGCTGTCGCCCTGGAACTCAAGAAGAACAGTATTTTTACCGTACTCTTTTTTGATTTGTCTCAAATTCCCGGTCAAGACAACCTTACCGTTATTAAATAAGCAAATGTCATCACACATCTGTTCTACCTGCTCCATTCTGTGTGTAGAAAAGAGTATCGTATTTCCATCTTCTTTCAATTCAATAATGATCTCTTTAAGGAGTTCACTGTTGATAGGATCGAGCCCGCTGAAAGGCTCATCAAAAATGTAAATTTCAGGATTATGCACAATCGTGGAGATGAACTGTATTTTTTGGCTCATCCCTTTCGAAAGCTCACCCACAACCTTTGAATGCCAGTCGTAAGCATTAAACCTTTTCAGCCAATACGTAATCTTTTCCCTTGCGTCCGCTTTATTCATCCCTTTAAGCTGGGCGAGATACATCAGCTGTTCACCAACTTTCATTTTCTTATACAACCCGCGTTCTTCAGGCATATAGCCGATCATTTTCTGAGTTTTGGGGCTCACCGGCTGATTGTTGATGAAAATTTTCCCCTCATCCTGAAGCGTGATGTAGTTAATCATGCGGATTGTAGTTGTTTTACCGGCACCGTTAGGGCCCAGTAAACCAAAAATCCGTCCTTTTTCTGCTTCAAATGATACATTGTCAACAGCTTTTGTTTCACCAAAACTTTTGCTGACATTCTGTACAGATATTGTAACACTCATTTAAATTGAATAATTAAAGGATTGATTTTCAATGATGATAGCATTTAGAATACTCTAAAAAAACCGAAGGGCGGAAAAAAATCCGAAATACGAATTAAAGTTCATCATTTATTAATGCTTGGTTGTTAATCTGTAATAAGATTGCAGATCTGATTTTATTTTCTTAATTCAAAGAAAGCAAACATTACGGGCGTTTATTTTAATAGTTTCAAAATTTATATATGAAAATAGTACACATTTCTGCTGAGTGCTATCCTTATGCCAAAGCAGGTGGACTCGGAGATGTAGTAGGGGCATTACCTAAATATTTAAATCAAATTGGCCATAACTGCCTGGTAGTTCTTCCTTATTATCACAACAATAAGCTGATAGAGACTAAAAAGACACAGGTTTATGAGGGGCAGGCTCCGTTCTATGATGACTGGTTCTACTTCAGGGTTTTTAAAATAGAGGACAACAAAGATTTTGATCTTTATGCTGTGGACATTCCCGGCCGGTTTGATCGTCCGGGTATCTATATCGATCCCTGGTCAGGTCACGCATACTGGGATGAAAAAGAGAGATTTTTCAGTTTTCAGATAGCCGCTTTAGAGTGGCTCAAGAATTTTGATTTTAAACCGGATGTGGTTCACGCACACGACCATCACACCGGACTTGTGCCTTTCATGATGAGTCAAGCATTCAGGTTTGAGGTGTTTCGGGAGATTCCATCCGTGCTTACAATTCACAACGGTGAGTACCAGGGAAGATACGATCGAGAGGATTATGAACTCCTTCCGGCATTTAATCTTGAGAAAATCGGACTGTTGGATTGGGATGGTAACCTGAACTCTTTGGCAGCGGGAATCAAATCAGCGTGGAAGGTAACTACCGTATCGGAAGGGTATATGGAAGAACTTCTGGAATATTGCCACGGTCTGGAGCAACTCCTTCGCCATGAACAGCAAAAAACAGCCGGAATAGTAAACGGAATTGACTCGGATGTCTGGAACCCTGCTACCGATCCGTTTATTTCCGATCACTACTCTAAAAAAGATGTTAAAAAAGGGAAGAAGAGAAATAAAACATATTTATGTAAAGAGTTTCCAATTGATCATGATCGACCCTTGTTCTCCTTTATTGGCAGGCTGGTGAGAGAAAAAGGAGCCGACCTTCTGCCGAAGTTGATTGAATCCTGCCATCAAAAAGGGATTCCTGCATCATTTCTGGTTTTGGGAACCGGAGATCCCGGTCTTCATCAAATTTTTGAGGGATTGCAAAGCGAATATGTCGGGTATTTTGATACGCGTCTGGAGTACAATGAGAAACTTGCCCATCAAATTTATGCCGGCAGTGATTTTTTACTGATGCCGTCCAGAGTTGAGCCTTGCGGACTTAATCAGCTTTACGCCATGCGTTACGGCACAATTCCTGTAGTCAGGAAAACAGGTGGCTTGGCCGATACGGTGATTGATATCGATGAAAATGGTTATGGTTTGGTTTTTGATGAGTTTGATCTTGATCAGGCTGTTGAAGCAGTTGAAAGAGCAGTGGAACTATTTGACAAAAAACAGTTATTTAATAAGAAGATAAGGGAAGTAATGTCATTAGACTGCTCCTGGAAAAGTTCATCAGAAAATTACGTTAAACTATATCGCTCACTGATTAAATAATAACAGGGTATTACCATGAAACAGAAAACAATTGCTATTATTTTGGGAGGGGGGAGAGGTACCCGTCTGCATCCGCTTACATATCACAGAAGCAAACCGGCCGTTCCTATAGCCGGTAAGTACAGGTTGGTTGATATTCCCATTTCAAACTGTCTCAACTCAGGAATTCGAAAAATATTTGTCCTCACCCAGTTCAATTCCGCATCCCTGAACAGACACATTAAAAACACTTACAATTTCGATTCATTTTCTCACGGTTTTGTGGATATCCTGGCAGCTGAACAGACTCCGAAGAGCAGTAACTGGTTTCAGGGTACGGCAGATGCGGTAAGGCAGTCTATTCACCATCTGGCCAACCACGAGTATGATTATGTGCTTATTTTGTCAGGCGATCAGCTCTATCAAATGGACTACGACAAGCTGATTAAAGATCACAAAGAGCAGGGTGCAAATCTGACTGTAGCTACCATTCCTGTGGATGCCAATGACGCTCCCGGTTTTGGTATTATGAAAACCAATAAAGATGGCCATATCGACTCTTTTGTTGAAAAACCTGAACCCGAAGAACTGTCAAAGTGGAAGTCGGAAACTACTCCCGAATTAAAAAAGGATGGTAAAGTTTATCTGGCATCTATGGGCATATATGTTTTTAACAAAGATGACCTGAACAGGCTGTTTGAGGAAAATCCGGAAGCAACAGATTTTGGAAAAGAGATTATTCCAAAGGCAATTGACGAAGGAGCCAAGGTAAACAGCTATCCGTTTATTGGATACTGGACAGACATTGGAACAATCTCCTCATTTTTTGAAGCAAACCTTGCCCTTACAGAAACGCTGCCTAAGTTTAACCTTTACGACAACGAGCGGCTGATCTACACCAGGGCTCGCCTTCTTCCTACTTCAAAACTTACAGGAACCAACCTTGAGCGGGTGATTATTGGTGAAGGCTGTATTATTGAGGCCAGCCGCATTGAAAAATCTGTGATTGGAATTAGATCAAGAATTGGGAAGGGAACCACAATCGAATCATCTATTGTAATGGGTAATGACAACTTCCCTACACCGGATGACCTGAACAAGCAAAGCAGAGATATGCCGTTAATGGGTATCGGTCAGCGCTGCTACATCAGCCACGCCATTGTTGATAAAAATGTACGGATTGGTAATGATGTTCGCATTGTAGGCGGATCGCATCTGGAAGATGGTGAATATGAGAACTATCATGTAGTGGATGGGATCGTCATCGTTCCTAAAGGTACTGTAATCCCCGACGGTTTCAGTATTTAACTCCGATTACAGAATAGCTACTAAAATATTTTCTTAGGGAATATTTACTCTATTTGGTGAACTGCGTAATATGCATTTTCACTCATCAAAAATGCATCGTTACTAAACAGATAAATATTCATCATGGATCAGGAAGATATTTGGGTAAACCGGTTTGATAAGCTCGCCGAGGATGATTTTGTAGTTGTTGATGATTTCCTATCAATTGATGAATTTAGGTTGATCATGGATTTCTTCCGTAGGGCAGAGGAGGATAATCGACTCAAAAAAGCAGGTATTGGTGCATCCGGTGAGTTTCAGATTAAGTCATCCATTCGGGGAGATTTTATCCACTGGCTAGATCAAAACCGTGATACTGATCTCAAACCCGTATTTGATTTTATTGATGAGCTTATTCAAAAATTGAAGAGATACTGTTTTTTAAGCCTGTCCGGATCAGAATTTCATATCGCTAAATACCCTGAAGGTTCCCATTACGATCGGCACCTGGATCAGTTCAATGAGCGTTCGAACCGGCAAATTACGGTTCTGATTTATCTGAATGAACATTGGAAAAATGGAGACGGGGGAGAACTGGTGATTTATAAAGATGGTGAGGAAATTGTGGTGGAACCGATTGCCAGGAGAATGCTTCTTTTTAAAAGCGATACAATCGAACATGAAGTTCTCACTACAAAGGTACCGCGCTACAGTCTTACCGGATGGTTGCTGCATCAGCCTCAATCGGTGGGGTATTTGCTAGGTTAAAAGCTTTTTTACCGGTTTTCTATTCTGGCAGATACGTCTATATTAACCTCTGTTCGATTGAGGATTGCTACGAATGTTCATTTAAATTATCTGTATTGAAAGGATTATTAGAGCATTTTTGATTACACAATTTTGAATCGAATGCTCAGGTAATTAAGTCCCCAATTAGATCTTTAAAAACGTGATTATGAAATTTAATTTATCCGCTTCTAGTTTGATCATTAGTACACTTCTGTTTTTTGTATTTACAGCCTGCACCGGGAGCGAGGGTCCCGAAACCGATTTTGCATACGCTCCGGAAGAAGCTGCTGAAGAGATGGCTTTAGCTTCTGAACAGCTGGCTTTCTGGAATAATGTTCAGCAACTATGTGGTAATGCCTACAGAGGTCAACTCGCTGATGCTACACCTTACTATCACGGTTCGGCAGCAGACAGAATTGTGATTCATGTAAGAAACTGTACGGAAACACTTACGCATATCTCTCTTCACATGGATGATGATCATTCACGAAACTTGATGCTCACCAAAGCGAGCGGTACGCTTAGGCTCAAACACGACCATCGAAATGAGGACGGCAGCGAAGAGCAGATCACCCAATATGGAGGCGATGCCCCCTCACCCGGACTCGAAACCCGCCAGATATTCTGGGCAGATGAACACACCGCTGATATTCTTCCACAGCGCTCAGATAACTTCTGGTTTCTGGATATTATGGATGAAGAAACCTTCGCATACGGAGTTCACTGGCCTAAACACGGTCATTCAATTCGAATTGAATTTGATATAACACAAACTGTGGAAGCTCCACCGGCTCCCTGGGGTTATGAAAGTGAGTAGGTCGTAAAAAGAAAAGGCCGCTTAAATTATTAATAAGCGGCCTAAAGAAATGTCTCAGATCGATTGTCAAACGTCAGGATTCACTTGTGCTTTGCTTCTTTTTTTCCTGAATATTTTCCTCTTCATCCAACTTGATCGTGGTAAACTCATCATTGCTTTGGGTTGATCTGTTGTCCTGAACCGTTTCGGAATCAGATAACGAAACATCCTCATCGTGAATGGACTTCTCGATAACTTCACACCCGATGACTAGTAAAATAGATAAGATGAGCAGTAAGATACTGGTGAGTATCGTTTTCATTTGAATACAGAAATTTTCTAGGTTGCTAAATAATTAGTCTGTTTTACGTAACTGAGAAAGCGCAATTATGTTCCCAGAAAAAAAAGCCACCCTGAAAATTCAGAGTGGCTTTTTAAAACATTTAGAACTGAAAAAGATTTAGAGAATCTCTTTCAGTGTAACGCCGATTTCAGCAGGACTTTCGGCAACAGTAACTCCGGCATCTTTCAGTGCTTTCTTCTTGTCGTCTGCACCTCCTTTTCCACCAGAGATAATTGCACCGGCGTGACCCATTCGTCGTCCGGGAGGCGCTGTGCTTCCGGCGATAAATGCCACTACAGGCTTATCTACATTATCTTTGATATAGGCTGCAGCATCTTCTTCAGCTGATCCGCCAATTTCACCAATCAATACGATTGCATCAGTATCCGGATCGTCTTGGAAGAGTTTAACTGCATCAGTGTGATTAGTTCCAATAACGGGGTCACCGCCAATTCCGATAGCTGTACTCTGTCCGAGTCCGACCTTTGTTAGCTGATCAACAGCTTCATAAGTCAGTGTACCGGATCGAGAAATCAGACCTACATTACCGGGTGTGAAGATCATTGCCGGCATAATTCCAACTTTAGCTTCGCCGGGTGTGATTACACCGGGGCAGTTAGGACCTACCAGAGTTGCTCCGTGATGATCACAAACTGTTTTTGCTTTAACCATATCCTGAACAGGAATTCCCTCAGTGATACAGATAATTACTTTAATACCGGCCTGAGCCGCCTCGATAATAGCATCCGCTGCAAACGGTGGTGGAACAAAGATTACAGAAGTGTTTGCTCCTTCTTCATTAACGGAATCTGCTACAGTGTTAAAAACGGGTCGGTCTAAATGCTTTTGGCCACCTTTCTTTGGTGTTACACCGCCAACTACATTTGTACCGTATTCAATCATTTGCTCGGCATGAAATGTCCCTTCACTGCCTGTAAAACCCTGCACAATAAGCCGGGTATCTTTACCAACTAATACACTCATGAATCAGGTTAGTTTGATTTGTAATTTTGATTTAAAATCTATGCCTGAATATACCATCATTGATCAGATTTTCCCAAGCGGGCTATTAACAAATCTTGTTAAAACGATGATCTGCTTTATCATAATCTATCTGTGAGTGATTCGCGGAGTGTAGTTATCCGTTTAGTGCTTTTGCGTATAAAGCGAACACCGGGCCAATTCGCTTATCCATTTTAAACTCTCGTCTTATTTAGTCTGTTCAATTTTGTATTTTCAAATTGCATTATGATGATACCCGAAAACAAAAAAGAAGAAATACGCGAGACGGCTGATATCGTTGAGGTTGTTGGCGATTACGTAAAGCTCAAAAAGTCCGGGAGCGGGTTTGTAGGGCTCTGTCCGTTTCACAATGAAAAGACACCTTCTTTTCATGTAACCCCGAATATGGGGATTTACAAATGCTTCGGGTGCGGTGAGAGCGGTGACGTATTCAGTTTTGTGATGGCCATGGAGGGAGTGGGTTTCCCTGAGGCGCTTCGATCGCTGGCCGACCGCTACGGGATTGATATTCCGGATGAGCACGTTGAGGGAGATGACGAGAGAACTAAAAAAAGAGAGGGTGTTTATCATGCACTGAAATATGCGGGACTTTTCTTTTACCGGCATCTGCTCGAAACCGAAGATGCGGAAAAAGCCAGGGCATATTTAAAAAAGCGGGGTTATGACAAATCCATTATCCGAAAATTTGGACTGGGTTACGCTCCGAAAAATTCACAGCTTTTAAAAGAGGCCGAGAAAGAAGGTATACCTGAAGAGTATCTTGCCGAAGCGGATCTTGTTAAACCCAGCAATCGCGGTGATGGATTTTACGATACATTCCGGGATCGTCTTATGTTTCCGATTTTCAACCCCTCCGGAAAAGTCATCGCCTTTGCGGGACGAATTCTGGATGAGGATAAGAAAACCGCGAAGTATGTGAATTCGGCTCAAACCATTGTTTACAACAAAAGTGAAGTGGTTTATGGTGTAAACTTTTCAAAAAATGACATCCGCAAAGAGGGGGAAGTCATTCTGGTTGAGGGGTACACGGATGTGATTACCATGCATCAGCACGGTGTGAAGAATGTGGTTTCGTCAAGCGGGACATCTCTCACCGCCGGACAGATCAAGATTTTGCAGAGGTATGGTAACCGGATCGTGATGATTTACGATGCCGACAGTGCCGGACAGAAAGCGATGGAGCGCGGGATGAATATCGCTCTGGAACAGGGGATGGAAGTCTTTTTAATGCAGCTTCCCGATGGCGAAGATCCCGATTCCTTTGTGAAGCAGTTTGGCAGAGACTCCTTCAGGGAGTTTAAGAAAAAAAACGCGGAAGACTTTGTTACGTTCTCAATTCATAAGGCGGAGAAAGAGGGACGAATGGAGAGCCCGGGAGATCGATCCGCGGCGATCAAATCTGTTCTTGAAAGTATTGCTCTGATTCCGGAAGAGCTGGACCGGCAGGTGTACGTGCAGCATTTGCATCAACAGACCCAGAAATATCGGAAGGGAAGCGACAGAGAGCTATTTCAGCTGTTGGAGAAGATCGTATCTGAACAGAAAAAACAAAATCGTTATAAAGACCGGAAGCAGCAGAAGCCATCGGCGCCGATTCCTCACTCTATTGGTGATGAGCCTCCTTTTCCACAGCAGGAACTTGAATCTCCTACGGTTCAAAAGAAAAAGCCTCACTACGAAAAAGAGATCATCAGGCTGATGCTCCAGTATGGAGAAAGAATGATCAAATTTATCGGGCACAACATAGCTGATGATCATTTTGAAGATGATGAACTCAGGGAGTTTTATAAGGATATTATCAAGCGCCATCTATCGGAAAAAGAGGTAACGGTTCAGCACTATACAAACAGAGAAAAACCGTACCCAACGTTGGTTGGTGATATTGTTTTGGAGAGATATTCGGTTAGTGAAAAGTATGTTCAGAAAACCGGCAATGATGTTAAAAAAGACCGTAATCCATTTAAAACAGCGAAATACTCCATGAAACCGCTGAGGCTCTATTTTCTGGAAAGAAAACGCAGAGAAGTGACAGAGCGGATGAAAAAGAGCGAAGGGGAGGATAAGTCGAAGCTGATGAAAACCATGACCAAACTTCAAAAAGAGATTACCCGCATTCAGAAAATTTCTGCCGATGAGCTTTATGAAGATCCGGAATTTTTAAGAAATGATGATTCAGCTACAATATCCGGGCGGTTTGAGTACAAGATGAAGGGAGAGAAGTAGATTTGAGATGTGAGATTTGAGCCTTGAGAAATGTGATTATCATTCAAAATTCATCATTCAGTAATTCAACATATTTATGAATAAGGATTTAAAGATTGCCCTGAACGCCGCGCGAAGAGGTGTCGAAACCATCAAAAGCCATCAAACCAAAAAGCTGAATACGCGCGAGAAGGGGCATCACGATCTGGTAACGGATGCGGATCTGGAGACAGAGAAAAACATTTTATCTTTCATTGAAGAGCACTGTCCGGCCGATGAAGTACTTGCTGAGGAGACGGAAGCTCATGAAAAACTAAGCAGTGCCCGAACCTGGATTGTTGATCCTATTGACGGAACCACAAACTTTGCGCACGATTTTCCGGTTTATTGTGTCTCCGTTGCCCTCTGGGAAAATAAGAAGCCTCAAGTGGGTGTGGTGATTGAGGTGAACCGCAACGAAGAGTTTACGGCAGTTGCGGGAGAAGGAGCATTTCTGAACGGTGAAAAAATCTCAGTTTCAAAAACATCGAATCCGAGAGATGCATTTATAGGCACCGGTTTTCCTTATAACGATCTCTCTCTTGTTGAACCCTACCTGAAGTTGTTCAGACATCTGATGGAGGAGTTGCAGGGTATTCGGCGTCCCGGAGCAGCAACATTCGATCTCTGCTGTGTAGCGTGTGGCCGGTTCGACGGCTTTTTTGAGTATTCACTCCACGCATGGGATGTGGCCGCTGCGTCTTTGATTGTGCAGGAGGCGGGAGGTGTTATATCCGACTGGAACGGCGAAAATAACTGGCTCTTTGGACAGCGTATTATCGCGGGAAATCCGGAGGTTCATCAGCTGCTGCTAGAACGCGTTAAGGAGTTTATTCCTGCCGAGCAGAGAGATACTGTGGTTTAGTTTTTAAAGATCCGTCTGACGGATGTTGGTTGCTTCAATTCTAAAAATTCATTCTGAATACCCGTCTGACGGATTAATTTTATATCAACCTGACAGCATTCCCGACTGAATTTGGAGGGTTTCTGTCAGCGTTGAGTTTGTGTTTTGTACCGACGCTGTCAGGACTTTCACTTAGTGTTCAAAAAATGAGCACCATGCTTCAGACGCTTACAGGTCACCGCTTAATACAATAGAAAAGAAAAACCCCGCCAAACGATTGCTTGCCGGGGTTTGGTCAAATTTTGATGGCAACCGCCTGACGGGCGGAAATATTGGTCAATCCGAATAACACCCCTCTCCCCGACAATTCGGGGCCCTTGTTAGGGGAGACTTTTAAAAATTCGTCGGACAGGGGTGTAAATTAATTACCGCTCAGCATTTCGCTGATCAACTTTTTCGCGGTATTTCTCATAAAGCTGTCGGTGCATGTCTCGCATGTCGCTTTCTCTTCCTTCCACATAAACCTGTTCAATTTGAGTGCTGTACTCAATTGGGCTTCCGGTTGTGATAAGAAGTGTGGCATCCTTCCCTACTTCCAGAGTACCGATTCGATCATCCAGGCCGAGAATTGCTGCAGGATAGGTGGTCAGTGCTCTGAGCGCGGTGTCTGCATCTAATCCGTACGCGGCAGCGGCACCGGCCTCATAGGGGAGACGGTGAGCATAAGGAGCGCTAGATCCACCCGCTATGGCAAACTGCACTCCGGCTTCGTGTAGTTTCGAAGGCAGGCTGTATCGTGCATCGTAGCTTTCCCAATCTCTGTTGGAAGAGGTGAGTACGCTGGTGATAATTACCGGAATTTGTTTGGCTCTGAGGTGATCGGTAACCAAATGAGCATCGGCGCCACCCAGAATGATAAGGCGAACATTTTCTTCTTCAGACCATGTAATTGCATCCTGAATTTGTCGCACTTCTGATGCGTTGACAACAACGGGCACATCACCGTTCAGAACCGGAATCATCGCTTCCCAGCGAGTATCCAGATCGTGGCGGGGAGCATTGCCTGCATCCATAGCCTCACGAGCTCTTTGATAGGATTTGGCATCTGCAAATACATCGCGAAGCGTACGGATATTATTTTCGTAGCTATTGTTCCGCGGGTTTGGCCAGTTTACCATCAATCCGGTGCCGGACTTCAGAGTCATTTCATCCCAGGCCCAGCCGTCCATTTTCATGGCTGATGACTGCCCCGATATCAAACCACCGCCGGGTGTGGTTACAGATGTAAGTATACCTGCCGAACGGGCGATGCCGATGTGGCGGCTTTCCGGGTTAAAAGCTCTTTCCGGTAGAATATTTGGATTAACAGAGCCCTGCTCATTGATGTCTACAGTCATGTTAACTGCACCAATTTCGTAGATACCCATCTGATTGTAGGAGTCGATGAGTCCCGGATAGATATGCTTGCCGGATACATCTTTTGTCCGTGCATTGGAAGGCACATTTACGCTGGCTCCAACGGCCGTGATTTTTCCATCCTCAAATAGAATGGTTCCATTTTCAATCACATCACCGGCCAGTGTATGGATTGTTCCACCCACAAGTGCGATAGGCTCACTCTGTTTCGGGGCCGGTGTCTGTGCTTCCAGGTCGGGAGCAAACATCACACATACCGCAAACAGTGTAAGTGATAAGATTACGTATTTCATGGTAAAAAAGTTTTTATTGTTCAAACGATTGTACTGATCGGATTGAGAAGTTGATTTGAAATATTTCATTATTTCTCCTCCATAATCAATCGGATGAGTTGTGCACGCTCTTCCTCAACGGTTCGGCGCAGTTCCATATCCTCTTCCAGGTCGAAATATTTACGACCGTCTATCCAGGTCTGCTCTGCTTTGGTGAGGGTAGAGAGCGGATCACCGTTCCAGATCACAAAGTCAGCATCCTTGCCGTTTTCAAGCGATCCCACTCGATGGTCAATTCCCAATAGTTTTGCCGTGTTGATTGTAACCAGTGCAAGAGCATCTTCCGGGTCCATTCCTGCACGCACCATTTTTGCCGCTTCCCAGTTCATACGGGATGCAATCTGGCTGTTGTCGGAGTGGAGTGAAGTTAAAACTCCGGCTTCCATCAGCAGACGCGCATTGTAGAGTGTTCCGTCATATGCTTCAATTTTGAAGGAAGACCAGTCTGACCACACTACGGCTCCGGCACCATGCTCGGCGAGCTCTGGCGCTACTTTGTATGCTTCTACGCCGTGGTGGAATGCTTTGATCGTGAAATCAAAACGCTCGGCCAGTCGCATCAGCATCAGGATTTCATCCTGTCGATAACTGTGAGATTGAACAAGTATGTCTCCATTCAGAATATCTCGAAGTGCATCAAGTCTCAGATCTTTTCGAGGAGGTATTCCCTGCCCGGTTTCGTTCCACTCGTTCCAGCGTGCTTCATAATCGCGAGCCATTCTGAAACGGTCCTCAATAATCTGCTCTGTTCCCATACGGGTTTCCGGATAGCGGTTAGAACCTACACGCTTAGGATTTTCACCCAGTGCAAACTTCACGGTACGCGGAGCGTCATCAATTTTCAGATCATCGGAGAGAGAACCCCATCTCATTTTGATGTGTACGTTTTGTCCTCCAATCGGGTTCGCCGAACCGTGCATTACGTGCGCTGATGTTAAACCACCTGCAATCTGACGGTACATCCAGATGTTATTGACATTGAGCACATCACCAAGCCGCACTTCTGCGGTTATCGCGTTTCCAACTTCGTTTACGCCATCTACTCCGGAATGAATGTGAGCATCAATCAAGCCAGGTGTAACATGTTTGCCTTCGGCATCAATAACAACGGCATTGCGCGGTGCGCGCAGATTTTGACCAATCTCTGCAACCTCACCGTTGCTAACCAGCATGTCGGCATTTTCGAGGATTCCCTGCGGACCCATTGTCCAGATTGTCGCGTTTCTGACCAGTACATTTCTGGGCTGCTCAGGAATCGATTCACGCCCATACTCCATTGCAGGACGAAGATCCGTAAGCTGAAAGTCCCGGCTGATGGTTTCCGATGAGCTTTCTGCCTCTTCATCTTCCGGTGATGATGTTCGGGTAGCGCTGAACTGCACCCGGTCTCTTCCGGTTACTTCAGCCCAGCCGCGCAGATAGTTTCCATCAACAGAAGCTGTTAGCCGAACCGGACCTTCCAGGCCGAGTTCGTTGCCGGAGAAATCGGCCCGTACTCTTCTGGGCTGATCCTGCATGGCTACAGACATCAGGTCGATCTCATTTCCGTTGATTGTAACCGTACCATTCAATCGGCCATTACCGGAACCGTCCACCTTCAGGGTACCGTCTATAGAACCGTCAGTTGATACGATCTCCCAGTCGCCGCGCGGGTCGAGCTCATTTTCGTGATTAATTCGGTAGTATGAACCTTCTACCCATACATCCAGAATTTTAGATCCGTTTTCAAAAAGATCACCATCAGCAATAATAATGTTGGCGGTTTTCCCTGCTTCCAGAGTACCGTGAGTGGAGCTGATTCCGAGCAGCTGAGCCGGATTTGATGTCAGCGCAGCCAGGGCGGTGTCTTTATCAAGTCCCAGTTGGACGGCTTTTCTCAGGTTTCCTAAGAAATCTCCCGGTTTATCCAATCCCGCTGTGGTGAAGGAGAACTGCAAACCGGCTGATGCAACCCTGGCAGGATTTTCAGGTGCTAGATACCAGTGTCTCAGATCGGCAAGATCTTCACTGAGTGCATCCTCAGGAGTATTAACATCGGGTTTATCAGGATAGGCTAAAGGCAAAATTAACGACGGCCTTTGATCTCTCAATACATCCAGTACTTTGTATTCGTGGCCATTGCCCAATATCCATGGGTTAATTCTTTCGAATTCGTTTTTAAATCGCAGTGCCCGAAGAATCTCTTCGTCACTGGTAGTGTGGAAAATCATAGGCTGATTTCCATGTACTGCATCACGCAGCGCTGCAAGCGGTGCATTCGACTCAGGGCGTTCCAGAGATGGATTGCTTCTATACGCCTGATGAGCTCTCTCGTACCAGTCTGCATCATAGAGTGTTTGACGAATGAGTGCGATCACACCAATTTGAGAAGTCGGATAGTTATATCCCAGTTCCCAGCTGCGTGAGAGTGAAACACCCTGAGCAACATCATCTCTAACCACACGATCTGAGACTTCACCGCCTTTCAAGCTCATCACGGCAGCTTCGCCTTTAAAAATACCGAGCGGAGGCATCGTAAGAGCAGTTGTGAATCCCTGATTTCTCAAGGCTGAACTTCCGTCATCTTCCCTGTCATATTCTTGTGCCGCCTTAAGGTGCGATCGTAAATTTGGATTCCAGGAGTTATTTCCGCGATCGAGATCTACGCGGGGCTCTTTCATGCCCAGGTCGCTGTAAGAATCGATGAATCCCGGATAGAGAGTTTTTCCCTCCATGTCCCAGATGCGCGCATCGGCGGGTGGAGAGACGCGTGTTCCTACGGCTTCAATCACTCCGTTACGGATAACCAGCGTTGCGTTGCTGATGGATTGGCCCGGAGCTGTTACGATCGTTGCATTAGTGAATGCGTGAACGCCGGGTGTATTATCTTTCATGCCCTCTGTGGGGGCCGTTTGGGCGATCAGCAATACCGGAAGGGCAAAGGAGATCATCAAAACAGCCAGACACTTCATAAATGGCGAAATCAAATTTTCAAATAAATGGTACATATGATTCATAGAATCTGAGTAAAGTTCAGGTTATTGTTAAAGTGAGTCGAAAAAAATGTGGTATAGATAGTTCGAAATGATTGAGCAGAATTTTAAGCCAACGGGCAAGAGTTGCCAATCCTTGACAATTTATAAATCCATGCTGCGATTCAAAATAAAATATCGAAAGAGAAGGGCGGGTGACGAAAAAAGATGTAAATAGGAGAAGTAAATAAAAAAAGGTCACCGGATGATTAACCCGGTGACCTTTACCACATAGTTATAACGATCTCGTTATAACTTATATATTTGTTTAGAAGCTTACTGCCATTTCAAGCATCAAGCCCTGGAATGTCGGCTCCATACCAACATCCACGCTTCTTACAACACCTGTTGTTCCTTCGTTGAAACCGGATGCTTTCTGATACACATACTCAGCTTTTAGCAGAATATTATCAGTTACAAATGTTCCGAATCCAGCCTGAATTCTTGACACATTACCGTCATTATCATCAGTTAAGAATTTACTGTAATCTACATTGCTGTATCGTGCAGACAGGTAGAAATCGTCATTGAGAAATTGCTGCACATCAACAGAGTAGTAAGACCATTCTTCATCACCAAATTCACCAAAGTTATTTGGATCCGGTCCTGTATCCTCTCCCATTCCAAAGAAAGCAGAGATCTTATTACCATCAAACGGAGTGAAAATACCGTTAACTTCCCATGCCGTAAGTTGACGTCCGTTTCCGGGCTGTACTTGTCCGGGACCTTCACCTGATCCGCCATCATCATTATTTAAATTCCAGACAGCAGCATAGGAAGATCCATGTCTTTCTCTTCGAAAGATATTTGTACCACGATTAGCTTCCTGATCATGATTTACCGTGTAAAATGATCCTGAAAGATATACGCCATCAATCATATCCATCCACAATTTAGTGCGGAAGGAATATTTTCTAGCTTCCTGAAAATCCTGCTCAGGAGCACCAATTCCCGTACCTAACATAAGGCCGAAAGCGTTTTTGTCTAGAATAATTTCCATACCCGGCTCAGTTCCAAATGGTGAAAGTATGGGATTACCAACCAATGGGTTACGGTGGGCATCTGCATTAACTGTTCGCGTATATTGATGCTCACCAAAATCGGCAAAGAAGTTACCGGCCTTTATGTCGATATGCTCTAACAGAGGATTAATAGCTGTCAGGAAAGAATTTCCGGGGATATTTCTGATGTACATGTATCCATTATTACCCCACCATCTGCTTGGATGTCTCTGAGTACCCAGAAGGCCGTCCATAAATACCTCGATATCATTATCTCCGATTGTAATTAAAAAGTCGAGGTTTGCGAAGGAGGTCTGCATGCCGTGCAGATTATCGTCCGGTGTAACCCATTGGCCACCGCTCCAAACTCTAACGTTGTCTTGTGTTAATACTTGTACCCGGCCTACAGAATGGAGACCCATTGAAAATGTGATGTTATCGGTAGACCCAATTTCAATACCCTTTCTGTCGTAGTCCGGCTTTTGTGCTTCAGCAGTGTGAAACGACAATCCAATAAGGAAAGCCATGGATACGATTATTGTGATTAGTTTATTCATTTCTTTAAAAATTTAGTTTATATGTGGTTTAACATTAATGTCGTAAGTTTTCTCTGACGACAATTACAACTTATTACATAAAGGGGGGGGGAGTTTTAAGGTTTGTCCTGAACGTTCGCCTGGGGGATTCCCTTAGAGGTATAAGGAAATCACTTAATAAATGTCGTAGGCATTGATTTTAAATTGGACAAAAACATCCAATATAGATGCGTTTAGCACGATTATCCCTAATTTTTTTAAACAAAATAATAATCTGATAAAAGTAAATCCTTATTTAGACTGAATAAATGTGAGAGTGAAATAGAAAAAGGTGCTCCGTTTTCACACGAAGCACCTCGGGTTGATGGGAAATAAATAACTACTCTTGTCGTGTCGGAAATAGGTCACTGTTTACGATTAAGACCAGCGGAATTGCGTAAATCCAGTGACGAACCAATGAGCCTACTGCCATGTCTACTCCCATGTCAAGTCCGGCAACGCCTGCTCCCAATAGCGGAAACATAAAGAGCCAGACCAGCGCAATGGTTTCGCCAGTTGTGAATATAAACGGCCTGATCCAAGCCGGCCCCCAGAGTGAGGGGGCAATTCCTGCATAGAGTACGGCAAGCAGAACACCATTTCCGTAGTGACCGGCTACACCGTAGGCCAAGCCCAGACCGGTTTTGTCTCCGAGCATAGCGGGAATATCCCACCAGCCCATTCCCATCATAAATCCGAACAGATCGAAAAGGATGGTTCCTGCTATACCAGCTATAATTGCTTTTGTCCAGTTAATCGTATGCATAATGTCGGAGATTAAACAGTTGCGGTTTCGAGTTCAGGCGCTTCAGGGAAATCTATCGGGATCTCCGTGATGTTATGCAGGAAGTTGGTGATCGATTTCTCGCCTACATTAATAATGACATCAATCAGGTTTTCCTTGCTATATCCGGCATCAAAGAAGTTTTGAAGAGTCTGGTCTGATATGTTTCCACGGTTCTCTATGATTTCACGTGCCAGTGCCGCAAGTGCATCAAACTTATTGTTGAATGATGCCTTGCCTTGTCGCAGCTCAATGGTCTGCTCATCGGTGAACCCGTTCATTTTTCCCAGCTGGGTGTGTGCGGCCAAGCAGTAACTGCATCCGTTAATCTCACTAACCGCCAGGTTGATCACCTCTTTCTCTTTATTATTGAGAGAAGTCTTGCCGTTGGCAAAATTCATATACCGCGAAAGCCCGTTTTTAGAGTGGGCGTAGGTCGCGTAGATATTGGGTATAAAACCCAGATTGGATTCTAACTGCTCAAATATCTGTTGGTTTTGTTCGGTTACTTCGTCTTTTGTTGGAACATTAAATGGTCTCATAATTTGTCCTGTTTGTTGGTTTGTGTTTGTTACACTGCCAACATCGCCTAATTATGAATGTCTATAAATGCTCAAAATACCTCTCGTGTTGTCAATTCTTCCCGTATCTAAAAAAGGAGGCTCCCCCGTAGCCTTGTTATGGTAGGGGCTGTGTCTTTTCTATAAACAGGTAACTCCTGACGGAGTTGGTTTTAAATTGAGTTAGAAATGAAATTTTCCAATTGGGTTACTAAACAGAAATCATTTCTATGAGAATCAGGTGATCCGTTGAACAATGTTCTCTGCGAGAACCGTAAAT
>LKNA01000035.1 GCA_001564065.1 Chitinophagaceae bacterium T5-Br10_B2g13 | reverse complement strand
TATATAGGTTCCCGGCTGAAGGAAGTTGATCAACCGTTGCACTTCAGCTCCCTGCACACGGTGGATTGGCAAAATCATTCTTTTCCGCGGGCTTTTACGAGAAGCTTCCAATCCTTTTTTAATCTGCTCATCAGAAAGTTGAAAAAAGCTGCCCGAAGGATTATCAAATGCAAGTTTCATCGAATTACTCCTTTAAAGCCAAACCTGCCATAAGCGAAGCGCCGGTCAGAAAAGCCCGCTCATCGATATTGTATTTGGGATGATGCCAGCTCCAGGCGGAATCCGCCTCTTCACTTCTGATACCCAAAAAGTAGAAAGCTCCCGGAAATTCCTGTTGATAAAAAGCAAAATCCTCCCCGCCCATAACCGGAGTATCGATTTCAATAAGCTGATCCTCACCAAACAGCTCTTTTGCCGTCTCCATCACGTTCTGTGTACAACCTTCCTCATTATCAATTGCCGGATACCCCTCATTAAATAGAAATTCGTATCTGCCGCCGGCCCCCTCAACAACTCCTTTCAGAATCGCCTCCATTCTTGATTTGATCAGCATGGCAGTGTCCCGCGAAAATGTTCGAACGGTCCCAAGCAGCTTCGCTTTTTCCGGTATCACGTTATAGGTTGACCCCGCCTGAATTTTTCCAATAGTTATCACTGCAGGCTCGGTCGGATTAATATTTCGGCTCACAATGGTTTGAAATTGAGTAATAACCTGTGCTGCCAGCACAATCGGATCGATCGTTTCGTGAGGGGAAGCCGCGTGACCACCTTTACCATAAATTTCGATCTCGATCTCATCGGGGCGAGCCATCAGCGGGCCGGTTTTTGTGGCAATTTGTCCAACTTCGTAGTTCGGATTCATATGAAGGCCATACACCTCCTGAACTCCCTGTTTCTGCAAAAATCCGGACTCCATCAGCAGACGCCCGCCACCGGGAAGCTTCTCCTCTCCGGGTTGAAATATCAATACGACCTTTCCCTGAATCTGATCTTTCAGATCCATCAGGATTTTTGCAGCCCCCAGCATATTGGCCGTATGAGCATCGTGTCCGCAGCAGTGAGCCGCTCCCGGCCTTTCAGATTTGAACTCCTGCTTTGCTTCACCCTCTTCATCCATTGCCAGCGCATCAATATCGGCACGCAGTGCAATGACCCGGCCTGAAGGTTTCCCTTCAATGATTCCCACGCATCCGGTCTCGAGCGGGCGGTGAGTCTCAATTCCCATCTGCTTCAGCTCATTCAGAATAAATTCGGTGGTGTCGTACTCTTTGTAGCTCACCTCCGGATTTTTGTGGAGGTGGCGGCGTACGGAAACCATGTAATCGAAATGTATTTTCGCCTGTTTATTAATCAGATCACGAAAGGTACTCATGAAATCAATTTTTATTCAATTTGGGGTTGAGAGAAACAGTAAATCAGAAATCTACAAGAATATACCGATTTCTATCCCACTATAGTATGCCACTCAGTTGCGCCCTTCCAACGTCCTCTAAAATTCATAAGCTGATTCAAGTAATTTATATTCATCATTTAGCCATTAGTGCTCTTAAGTTTTTAATTTTACTCTTAAAATCCTTTATATATTAAAAAAGGATCACATATTTATCTGCGAGAGGCTATAAACCTGCACCTGCTAGACGTAGCTGTCAATCAGAAAGTGTTGATACGATTTTAAAGAAAAGTTAACCGTTCAAATGAGGAGGGTATGAAATCAAATGTTCACCATCCAAATGGTCATTCCGATATTTCAATTCAAAACTATAGAGCATACACTCTGAAAAATTTTCGGGAAATTCCTCAAATAAAAAAACTATCTGAAGAAGCCAGATTTGCCATTGAGGTTGTGGGATCTGTTTTGCCCTTCAGGGCTAATAATTATGTGGTTGACGAATTAATTAATTGGGATAATGCTCCTGACGATCCCATTTTTATATTGACTTTTCCGGTTAAAGAGCTGCTGAATGAGGAGCACTTTAATACGATGGCTGAGCTGATCAGGAGTGGTGCTTCAAAAAAAGAAATAAAGGCTAAAGCCAATGCGATCAGGCTACAACTAAATCCCAACCCTGCCGGACAGATGGAGCATAATGTTCCACATTATCATGAAGAGAAGCTTGAGGGTATTCAGCATAAATACCGGGAGACCCTTCTCTTCTTTCCCAGTCAAGGACAAACCTGTCATGCATACTGTACTTTTTGTTTTCGCTGGCCTCAGTTTGTTGGTATGAATGATTATAGATTTGCAACTCGGGAAATTGAAAAACTGATCGGCTATCTCAGAGAAAACCCTCAGATTACTGATATTCTCTTTACCGGCGGTGATCCAATGGTTATGAAAGCTGATATACTGGAACGGTACATCAATCCTCTTCTTGAAGCAGACCTTCCGAATCTGCAAAACATTCGCATCGGCAGCAAATCCCTGAGTTACTGGCCTTACAAATATGTAACTGACCGCGATGCCCGTAAAACGCTCAGCCTTTTTAAAAAAGTGGTCGACTCCGGGATACATCTTGCATTCATGGCGCACTTCAATCACCCGGTTGAACAAGAAACAGCTATTGTCAAAAAAGCTGTTCAAAATATTCAGCAGACAGGTGCTGTGATACGAACCCAGTCACCGCTGCTCTACAAAATTAATGATCATCCTGATATATGGGCTAAAATGTGGCAGCAACAGGTGCAGATGGGTGTCATCCCGTACTATATGTTTGTAGTTCGGAATACCGGTGCTCAACATTTTTATGGCATACCTCTTGAGCGAGCCTGGCAGATTTTCCAGGAGGCTTATCAACAAACAAGTGGACTGGGACGGACTGTGAGAGGCCCCAGCATGTCAGCACACCCCGGCAAGGTGCAAATACTTGGAGTAGAAGAAGTCCACGGAGAAAAGGTTTTTGTCCTGCGATTGATTCAAGGCAGGAATCCCGAATGGGTAGACAAGCCATTTTTTGCCAAGTATAATCCGGATGCCATCTGGCTTGATGAGCTTCAGCCGGCATTTGGACGATCGAAGTTCTTTTTTGAAGAGGAGTTAAGAAATACCTCCTTAAAATAAACTGACCTATATTTGAACGTTTAAAAATTCCGGGCTGTTTTTTCAGAAAACAGAACAAATATGATGAAAAAACTGACTTTTTTATTTGCAGGCTTTCTCCTTTTCTCACTTACCAATCAGCTCGCAGCCCAGGAAAGAATCACAGATGAAGAACAGGCTCGATCTATTTTTGAGGAAGTAGATGATCGCAGAAATTCCATCGAGTCTGAAACGGCAAAAATGGAGATGGTGATTACCGATCCGAGAGGTAGAACCCGCTCCAGAACCATGCAATCCTGGAATGTAGTTGACGGCGACAACAACAAAAGCCTGATTATATTTTCCGATCCGGGCAATGTAAGAGGCACGGGATTCTTAACCGTTCGGAAGGATGGAAATACAGATCAACGTCTTTATCTACCGTCAGTCGGAAGAATACAAACCATCGGATCAGCCGAACGAGGTGACCGCTTTATGGGTAGCGACTTCACCTACGAAGATCTCGGCGATCAGGATCCGGACGATTATGAATTTGAGTGGCTTGAAGAGCATGAAGCATACTACCTCGTTCGCGCGTCCAAACCCGAATCCGGTCAGTATGCTTATGTAGAGTTTGAAATCCTGAAAGAGAAATACGCGCTTCAGAAAATTCACTATTACAATGAGGAAGGCGAACAGATTAAGAGACTGGAAGCTGAAAATTTAGAACAGATCACAGATCAGCTCTGGAGTCCGGCCAAAATGACGATGTACGACCTGCGCGAAGACCGAAAAACAGAAATCACCTGGAGTGACAGGGAAATCAACACTTCAATTGAGGATTGGCGATTTACCGAGCGAGGATTGAGAAGAGGAATTTGATTCAGTATTAAGTAGTAAGTATCAGGTAACAAGTAAAAAGGAGTTTACTTTATACTCGATACCCGCTACCCAATACTTTTTTTAAAACGGAACCACCGCACGCACCCGATAGTAAAGATCGTAATCAGTATCTGTAAAAAGCTCCTGCGCAGGCTGTGCAATTCCGACTGCATGGGCAATCCTGATACCTGCAAGATTCAGTGAATTTTTTAGTTCCGCACCGGCTCCCCATCGCTCCTCTCTGCCGGTCGTGCCATCTGCAAACCTTGCATTCCAAACCACACCGGCGTCTGAGAACAGCGAAATTGACGTTGCTCCTAAATCAAGCAGTCCCAGAATAGTTGTGTTCAGTGATGGCAGAAACGGAATCCGGTACTCAAATCGTCCAAAGGCAACACGATCACCGGCAATAAACTCCCGGTATCCGCGAACTCTTTCAGCCTGATTAAACAACTCGAGCGGCACTTCTCCAGGTAAACTCAAATGGATGTTATCCAGCCGGGAAAAACCGATGTAGTTCTGAAGTAACGGAGATCCCCACTGCTGCTGATATCGTCCATAGAAATAAAACCGCTGCAGACCGAGAGACGGAAACACCTTATATGCGCTTAGGTCTGCCGTTGCAAATCTCACTTCTGATCCCAGAATCTTTTCTGCACCGGTCAATAATCCACGAACACCCCAGCCGTCCAGCGTGTGGATCACATTATCTCTCCACGGCCTCTGCTTTTTGATCTGAAATCCAACCGTCAGATCCGTTTGCCGCGCTTCCTCCGGAGCCGGGACTTGGAATGAACCGGGGAAAGCATCTCGGTCAAAAGGGTGAATCAAAACATGCCGGAATCGTGCATAAATACTCCCGTTTTGATAGGGCGCTTCAAAACGATCTACCGGTATATTTACGGTAATTTGTCCGCCTATCAGCTCCTCAACCAGAAATTTATCCCCATAAAAAAAGGCGCTTCCCGGAGTTTTATAGATCGAGGTAGCAATAGATGGATAAAACTGATTGTTGATGTAGCTCAACACACCGTAGGAGTAATCAAAATTCCCGAATGAAACATTACCCGTTGCCGCAAAAATATGTTTACCCAGCGGTTCTGTAAATCCGGTCACCCCAAACAGTCCCCAGTTTCTCGAATCTGCGTAGTAAGGCAGAATGATGGTTGATGCGTGCGTCAAATTCTGAAGCGGTCGATACTTGTACCGGTCAACAATCAGGCTTTCGTCAGGATCAATCACAGACGAAATCATATTCGGCGCCTGTTTGAGTCTCCAGCTCGAGTAGACTTCAGGTACCCTATCATCGCCAGTAAAAACATCCCTATCCGGATCAACCCAATAGACTTGATCCCTTCGTTTTGTTTCACTCGCTTTGATCAGCAACTTTTCCGTCTCGAGCGTATCCACTGATGACGTCCATCCATAAATTTCTCCTCCGGTGAAGAGATTGGTTACCCGCCGTTCTTCAGCTGATTCAAAGTCGTACACAAACACATTTGGCACTTCATCGCGAAGGGATGTATAGGCCAATTTGCTGCCATCAGGACTTAAAACAAAATTTCTGTTGTCTGTATCATTTCGGTCCAGAACAGTTTCGCTTCCGGAAAGCGGGTCGACCAGCACCATATTTCGACTGCCATCTTCATTGAACTTATGAATCAGCCACGACTGGTTTCGTTTTACCCAAAGCGGGTGTATCGTTTGCACATCGCCGGAGTAGTTTGTAATTCGACTCTCCTCTCCCGTTACCAAATCAAGCTGAAAAAGATTTCCGACACCGTTTTCATTTACTATATATGCTATGGTATTATTCAGCGGACCCTGTGTAGGATACTTTGCTTTGCGGCTTTGTGTAAGTCGTTCCTCCTTTCCCGACTCTACATCCAAGCTGAAAATGTCATTCAACAGTGAAGAGTTTACTCCCCGAACGGTTCGGGAGTAGTACAGGACTGAACCGTCGGAACTCCATGAAACATCTGAGTTAATTGAGCCCTCAGCCACTTTCCGGCTGTTGCGGGTGGAGTCGTTTTGAACGATATGGAGGCTACGAACGGGCCTGGCAAGCGACTGCAATGAGAGAACGGCCAGCTGTGACCCATCCGGACTCACCGCCACATCGTAATAGAACTGACCGGGCAAGGAAACAGACTCTGTTCCCAAAGAGTCTGTGCGCTCCATCTGAGATGCAAGAGTATTGTAGTACACATTCATATGCTTACGCCAATCCTCGTAGAATGATCGATACCCGCCCTCTACTACTTCATCAAATGCACTGTTAAAATCGTGGTACTTCATTCCCAGAAAATCATCTCTGTGCGAAAGTAGATTCACAAGTGTACTATCGCCATATTTTTCGGTAAAAAAGCGAAGCTGCGAATTCCCAACCGCATAGAGCAGCCTTCCGTTCTCGATGGATTGGCCATCATTGAATCCCGGCCGGCTGTCAAAAATCGCTTTTCGAAGCCAGCGGTCTCCACGCTGGGAGTCCCAATATTCCGTCTGATACTGCGCCAATCCTTCAGTCCAGTGACGAGGAAGCGGGTCGGCAATTAGATAGTTCAAAAGCCCAAAATCGGACCATACTGCCTTGAAATGGAAAATATGTCCCAATTCGTGGGCAATCACTTTCCGAAGCCACTTTTCACTACCCGTCCATGTTTCGGCATAGTCATTCAGGTTCACCCAGATAGCGGTGTAGCCTTTTCCGATCGGGTTGGCAAAACCGTTGACGATCTCATCCTCATCCGAAAGATAGATCCTTATTTTCTTTGAAAACTCCACTTCAAGATTTGCGGACAATGCAGCGTAACTCTCTTCCGCAACGGCTGCGGCTTGAGGAATAATTTCTGAAATACGATCAGGAAAGATAATTCTGAAGTGTTCCGTCTCAGCTACCTGCCAGTTCAGGTAGGGATGATTACGGCCATTCAGAGAGTTAAAGCCCTGAGCGGAAAGATCTGCTGTAAAAATGATGAACAGCAGAAAAAGAGAGATTACTGTTTTCATAAAATGGATTGGCTCATCTATTTGATTTCTGATAAGATAATACCAATTCTCTTGTAAAAGAGTAGAGGAAAGTATCAAATTTCTTGGATGATTACCTCTGCGTAACTCCGCGGTTCATCTGCGCCACTCTGCGAGAACCGTCAAATTTCGTTGTGAGAATAGATCCAGTTTATAGTTTAGATTACTTTCTCGCAGATGATCGCTGAGTTTTGCGCAGAGTTTCGCTGAGTTTCCTATTTCATCATGTAATCGATTGTCAGGTTGGCCAGTGCGCTGACGCCGGTTTTTATTCTCTTCGGTTCTGTTGTTCAAACACCAACTCTGCCCGCCTGAGTACACTCCCCTCTCCAAAGCGTTGTAAAATGGCCTGATAGACCGGTAGCTGCTCAACAGATTGATAGTTTTGAGCTGTAGCTTCAACTATCGCCTGAGAGACATTTGCTGCCAGAGCATCGTTATTGTGGTACAAAACAAGATCGGTAAAATAGTTTATCCGGCGATCATCAAACTGCTGTAGCTCCAGAAGAAATTGTGGTAAAAGGCGATTTCTGGCCCAGACCGTATGTCCGGGCTCAATCTCATCAAAAATTCTATCAATAATCACAGGCTTATACTCAATTTTGGGGATGTTTTCATCTCGCTCAACCCTCTTAAAATGATCTCTGCTAATCGCTGCACGATGAACCACTCCCGCATAGGCAAGGAGGAGCAGATTTACCTGTTGCTCGTGCAGTAATGAAATGTTCAAGGCATTCGATATTTTTTCGAGTGAGTTATTCCAATCCATATCAAAAAATGATCTAACTTCTCTATCCTGAAGTGTCATTTGATCTTCTTTTGTAATCCCTTCAGAAAATCTGTTATCCAAAACCTTGTACCGAAACGGTATCGCCTGCATAGCTGTGATCGGTTCTACCCAATGCCTTTCGAGATCATTTTCGAAGGTTAGGAATCCTCTTATAACTAAACTATTGGGATTTCTGTCACTTGGTAAAACTCCTCGATAAGGAATCGTTTCGTTCGGTTTATAGCGAATTTCGAGAGAATCAGAAGGGAGGTTTCTGTATAAAACCGAAACAAATGAGTTGTCGGGACGCAGTTCATACCTGTCAGCCGGCGGCATTGCACTGGCTCCCTGTCCATAATTAAGCCCTCTCACCTGAATACGCATGGTATCGGATGTAACCGGAACCATGGCTGAGATAGAACCATCACTGTTAAGGGTGAATTGTTCCCCTGTGCGAAAATCAAAATTATTGAAATTACCCAATACGCGAATCCACTGAAGATAATCTTCGTTTTCAAAATGCCTCCCATTATTAAAGTATCTTGGAAGCATCAAAATATTCATCTCAAGTGTAGATTGATCATAAATTAACACCGGTATATTCATGGTATGATGAAAAACGCCCCTCACTGCAAGGTTGTAAATACCCGGTCGATCGACGTGAAGTTGATAAGCACCATCCTCTGCAACATCCACTCTGATCCGATTATCAGCAAAGATATCCTGAACACCCGGAATTACAGTTGAGATCTCTGCTTTGACAATAGGTTTACCGTCTGCACTGAGAACTTTACCACGAATTACGGTTTGAGAGACAGCATCAGTACCTGCTATCAAGAAAATTAAAACTGATATAGAAAAGTAAATGAGATTGCGCATCACATTAATTACTAAATCTATAGTAATAATGCAAAAACGCTATTTAAAAACATTAATTGATTACTTTGGAATCTCTACTTCGGCACAGCTCCGCGGTTAATCTGCGGGACTCCGCGAGAACCATCGAATTCGTTGTGAGAAGAGATCCAGTTTATAGTATAGGTTACTTTCTCGCAGATGATCGCTGAGTTTTGCGCAGAGTTTCGCTGAGTTTCCTATTTCATCATGTAATCGATTGTCAGGTTGGCCAGTGCCCGAATTCCTGTTCTCATTCCCTCCTCATCCAAGTAGAAATCCGGAGTGTGGTGAGGGGCTGCATCTTCAGGATTCATATCAGGCGGCATACCGCCGATGAAGAAGTAGAGACCGGGTACTTCCATTTGAAAGAATGAGAAATCCTCTGCGCCGGTAATTGCATTAATCAAATGAGTCTGATCGGAACCGGCCACTTTTTCAAGTGTGGGTGCCATCATCGCTGTTAGGTCAGGATCATTATATGTGATGGGGTATCCGTCATAAATCGTCAGTGTTGCTTCAGCCCCGAAACTTTTAGCAGTGTACTCCACAGTACGATGCATCTTCTCAAACAGGACATCCTGCATCTCCTGATCCAGGGTCCGAATAGTACCCTCCATATAGGCCTCTTCCGGAATAATATTATTGCGAACACCCGCCCGGATAATGCCAACTGTAATGACAGCCGCCTCTTTGGTGAGTTCGGTCTGCCGGCTTACAATCGACTGCAGGTTATTGATGATCTGGGCCGAAGCCACAATCGGATCCACGCCTCCCCATGGCCGTGCACCGTGCGTTTGTACTCCTTTCACATCAATCGAGAATCGGTTCGAGGCTGCCATAATTCCCCCCGGACGATAGTTGATATGCCCAACCGGAGTTTGTGAACTTATATGCAGCCCGAAAATCACATCCACATCAGGGTTTTTAAGCACCCCCTCTTCCACCATCATCTCAGCACCGCCATCCTCGCCGGGAGGTGTACCTTCCTCAGCAGGCTGAAATATAAATTTTACCGTACCGGGAATTTCATCTCTTACTTCACTCAGCATTTCTGCAACGCCCATCAACATGGCGATATGGGTATCATGTCCGCAGGCGTGCATCACCGGAACCTGTTCTCCCATATATTCTGACATTACTTCTGAAGCGAATGGAATATCCACTCGTTCTTTTACAGGCAAAGCGTCCATATCCGCGCGTAATCCAACTACCGGCCCTGGTTTTCCACCCTCTAAAATACCCACCACACCGGTATGAGCCACTTCGGTTTGAACTTCAATTCCCAGATCTCGAAGATGCTCGGCCACCTTCTCAGCTGTGTTATATTCACGATTCGACAGCTCAGGATATTGATGGAAATGCCGCCGCCACTCTACCACTTTTTCATAGAGCTCTTCGGTTTGATTGTCGATGTACTCCTGCCAGTTAAATGTATTATCTGATTGTGCTTGTACTGAATTTGATATGATTACCAAACCCATAACCAGTGATAGTGTGAATACGATCTTCTTCATGTGGATATGTTTATTTTTCGATTAGATACTTCAATACCTCTGCGAAACTCCGCGGTTCATCAGCGGGACTCTGCGAGAACCAAAAAATCCTATTTCTCGCACAGTGCATAACCTTGGCGTACTTAGCGCCCTTGGCGGTTACCGCTCAATATACTTATCAAACCACTGAAGAATCCGGGTTGATACTTCGGCAATTAGTTTAGGCTCGGTTGGGCCGTGTCCGGTTCGGGGCAACAAAATCATTTCGCTATCCACGCCCTTCTCCTGAAGCGCCCAATAGAACTCCTGGCCTTGTCCCAGAGGAACCCGCAGATCACCTGATCCGTGAATAATCTGAGTCGGCGTAACCACATTGTCCATAAAATAGACGGCAGAGTGACGCTCATACGTCTCCATATTTCCATTCCAGTACGGCCCGCCCATGTGACCAAGCAGATAGCCCGGAATATCTGTCGTTCCCACCATACTCACCAGGTTCGACAATCCGGCACCCATACTCACCGCTTTAAACCTGTCCGTTTGTGATACGATCCATGAGGTCATGTAACCGCCATAGCTCCACCCCATCTCGGCCAGTCGATCGGGATCAGCAACGCCCATCTCAATCACTTTATCCACACCTGTCATCAGGTCTTCGTAATCACCGTATCCCCAATCCTGAAAATTGGCATAGCGAAACTCCTTGCCGTACCCGGTACTTCCGCGGGGATTTGGCCGCAACAACGCGTATCCCTTTTCAGCGAAATATTGAATTGCGTAAATGCTTCCTCCACCCGTCCAGGTTTGTGAATAGACTCCGGCCGGGCCGCCGTGCACCATCAAAATTAAAGGCACACGATCACCCTCCTCATAACCAACTGGATAGGTGAGCAATCCTTCAATCTCCATTCCGTCATCAGATGTCCAGGTCAGAAGTTCAGTCCGGCCCATTTCTGGAAATTGAGACTCGTCATGTAGTGTGGACACTTTCTGTTTCGAAAACCGTCCCAGATCACTATAGTAAACTTCAGAGGGCTGATTGGAGTTCTGGTAGGTATAAACAACTCTATTGCCATCGTCACTCACCGAAAATCCGCGATAAATTCCATCCTCTGGGGTTAACAGCCTCGGCTCTGACCCATTCAGAGGCACACGATAAAGCGCTGACACCGTTCTTCTCGGCTCCTGAATCAGTAATCGACCGTTTGCATCAAACCCAACGATGCTCGCATTCCTGTCATAAGTGTGAGCCAGTGCGCGGACTTCCCCACTCGAGACATTAACTACATAAAGATCCTGCAGTCCAATCGCCTCCAGCTCACCGCCATGAGAGGTAAACACCACCGAATTTCCATCCGGAGTATATCTTGGGGAGCTGTCCGTTCCTTCCCAATCGATAAGTGAGGTTACCGCTCCGCTGTCGGCCGGCACCGTGGAGATATCCATTTTGTAGCGGTCATCAATTTTGGGAGTCGGCTGATGGGCAAATACAATTGTGGAGCCATCCGGCGACCAATCGAACGACGCTGTGTGGACGTCATCACCATAAATCGCTTTTGCGCTATCTTCACCAACCGTTTGAACATATATTCTGGAGAACTTAAAGTTTGTATCAACTACGGTTACATCACGTTTTTCCCGTGCACGCTCTTTTTCTTCTTCTGTCTCAGCATCTCTCATCGTGTAGGCAATCCGGTTTCCATCGGGCGACCATGCATAGCTTCCAACTCCATTTTCTGCATGGGTTATCTGTTCGGCCTCACCACCGTTCAAATACATTCGATAAACCTGGTTTTCACCATTTCTACGGGATGTAAATGATAGAAACTGACCATCCGGTGAAAACTGTGGATTCGATACGGATTGATCGCCCCGGGTAAACTGGCGATTCATCGCGCCATCGGCTGACGCTACCCAGATGTGTGAAAGAAATTCAGAATCCTCACCCTCCATCTTTGTTTCACGAATGGTGTATGCAATCATCGATCCGTCCGGTGAAACAGCCGGTGATCCCACAACAGGCTGATTCACCATTGCTTCCGGTGTCCAGCTTTCAATGACAGCCTGCGAATAGATGGATTGAATTCCGGTTATGATGAAAAGAAGAGTAATTAGAAGGAAAAAACGTAGTTGAGCCATGAGATTAGAGTGTGATTAACGTTGGGTTCAAAAGAAATAACCACAAAGAAAAAGGAAATCGCAACAACATGATTAATCCATTGATTTACGAAGTTGCTGTAAGGATTTAATACAACCCGTTTCTTACGATTAAACCATTAAATAAGAAAAGGGAGATCATGGAAACAAGACTACCTAAACTTACTCCTGAAAAAATTACACTTATGTAGTGTTTAAATCGAAAACCAAGAAAAAAAGAATTGGTTCAGTTTTGTTTTAAAAACATTGAGGAAAAAGATTTACACCGATTTATTCGCTTATTAAAAAAGAAAAATTTTCTAATTCATCTATCAGTTAAATCTGAACAAAAATATTTATGCATGGTTGGAGCATTTTTCATACCTACTATCGAAAATCTAACTAAAGCCGTTCGATTCTCTAATTCCCTTTCATCAAAATTTCGAATTGAGTTCTACAGCTGGCAAATTATCCCATATGATCAATATTTGATATGATTATTTAGCTACATGTTTCTGTTTAATTCTGACCGAACGATTATGTAATCTTACATAGTTTGTTCAATAAATATTGCTCAACTTAAAACTGCTACAAAATGAGTTCCTGGACTCTCAAATCCATCCCGCCGCACGACTGGTTTATCTGCCTAGATGTAGAAAACTACTTCGACCATGAGCACGACCCCGAAACTATTTTTGAGGAGGGATTCACACGGCCGATTCCACTTGATGATCGGGATATCATTACGACTGTCTTTTTTAACGGAGATCCGGAAAAGCCGGAGTTTCACATCGAAACAGTTGAAGATTTGAGCAATGATGAGATCAATCAGGCAAATCAGACTTTAGCAAGGATTTTAGGTACACACCTTGACCTGCGACCTCTTTATGATCAGGCTGAAAACGATCCGGTTCTTGGTTCCAAACTGACAGAGTTTTATGGGCTGAAGCGGATGTCGCGCGGAACGCTTCTCGAGGATATCATGAACCGAATCATTCAGATGCAGATGGCACATAAACCGACTGCCAAGAAGATGGCGTTCAAAGTCCGGGAGGCTTACGGGACGCACCTAACTCACAACGGGAAGACCCTACCCGCCTGGCCGCGACCGTTTCAGCTTTCCAAGGCAGACCCGGCTCAGATCCGAAAGATGGGTCCCACACTCAGAAAAGGGGAATACATGGTGGGACTCGCACAGGATATTTTGGCGGGTGAAGCGGATCTGGATTACCTGGACAGAGAGGCCGGACCGCAGGAGTTTTATGATAAGATCTCAAAAGTTCGGGGCATCGGACCTACATCTGCACAGGACCTGATGCTCTTCCGCGAAACAACCGAAGCTGTTTTCCCGAGCAACATGAAAAGCGGTGAAGAGAAAGGATTGAGAAAATGGATCATCATGAGTTATGGAGGTGATCCTGACAACACATCAGAGGAGAAGTTTCTGGAACTGATCAAAAACTGGAAAGGATATGAAGCGGCAGCGATCGAGTTTCTGTTTGTAAACTACGTCATCAACCAAAAGAAAAATCGCGGTTAAAAACCTCTGCGAAACTCCGCGGTTCATCAGCGCAACTCTGCGAGAACCAGAAAATTTCGTTAAGATTAATGTTTCGTTTTTTAGCGCAGATCATTTTTCTCGCTGATTATCGCAGAGTTTTACGCAGAGGTTCGCGGAGTAGTTTTCTCAAAATTATCCAAATCTAACAAACTGCACTAAACATACACCTACCTTCATGCAGCCTTTAGTCAACATTCATCCTCGGAAGGCCCACTTTATAGCGCACCACAATCACGCGGATTAACACGATAACTACGATTCCGGTTAATTGAGCCACAAAAAGTGCATCAAAGAAGTGCAAAATCAGGGTAAATATTATTCCACCAGTGATAGCGGCGATGGCATAGATTTCTTCCTGAAAGATCAGGGGTTTATCCCCTGCCAGTACATCCCGAATCACCCCGCCAAAACAGCCTGTGATCGTTCCCAAAGCGATTGAGATTCCAACACTCATCCCCGCTTCCAAACCAATTTGAGTTCCCATCACGGTAAACAGTCCGAGTCCGGCAGCGTCAAATGCAAAAAGCCAGCCTTCCAGTTTTTTCATTCGCCGGTAGATGAGAAGCGTAAAAATAAAGCCGGCTATGACTGAGGTAATGGCCAACGTATCGGTCAGCCAGTTTACAGGCAGGTTACCGATCAGAAGATCGCGAATGGTTCCGCCACCAATTGCAGTGACAAAAGCCAGTACAAAGATCCCAAACAGGTCAAACCGGCTCCGGATGGCAGCTGTTGCCCCGGAAACTGCAAAGGCAAACGTGCCGGCTGCTTCTATGATGAGGATGATTTGTTCGGGTTGGATGGACATTAACTCAAAATTCTGAGGTTTAAGTTGCCACGGAATAACGGAATGGCACGGTACACTCTGCGAAACTCAGCGGGTCATCTGCGCCACTCTGCGAGAGTCCCTAACTTTCGTTTAGAATAGTATTCCGGTTTATAGTGCAGATTATCTTTCTCGCTGATTCTTGCAGAGGTTTACGCAGAGTTTCACAGATTATTAGCTTTCTGCTTTTTCAATAATTATTGGTAGGTTTTCGAGAATATCTACTGTCATTTTGTCGAGGTCGAACTCGTGCTTCCACCCCCAATCACTTCGTGCCGCAGAGTCATCAATGCTGTCGGGCCATGAAGATGCGATCTCTTGCCGGTAGTCCGGGGCATATTCAATTTCAAATCCGGGAAGCTGTTTTATGATGGAGTCCGCAATTTCTGCCGGGTTAAAGCTGATAGCCGCCACATTGTAGCTGGTTCGCACTTTCACATTCTCTTCGGGCACCTGCATCAGGTCAATCGTCGCTTTTACTGCATCGCTCATGTACATCATTGGGAGCGCTGCATCTTCTTCGAGGAAACATGAAAACGTCTCGCCGGCTAGTGCTTTGTGATAAATATCCACAGCGTAGTCGGTTGTACCGCCACCGGGCAGGGATTTGTAGCCAATCAGTCCCGGATAGCGCAGGCTTCGCACATCCACGCCAAACTTATTGTAGAAATAGGCACACCACTGCTCACCGGCCACTTTCGTAATTCCGTAAACCGTGGTTGGATTGGTTGCGGTGTTTTGCGGCGTATCATTTTTGGGTGCATCGGGACCAAAAACGGCTATGGAGCTTGGCCAAAAAATTCGCTCTAAATTTTTCTCCCTCGCAATATTCAGCACATTGAGAAGGCCATCCATATTGAGCTTCCACGCCAATTCAATATTTTTTTCAGCGTTGGCTGAAAGAAGCGCAGCAAGATGATAAATGACCGTAATATTATACTTCTCGATTACCTCTTCGATTCGTGCTTTATCCATCACATCCAAATGCTCAAATGGGCCGTCACCTATTTGATCATTTGCCTCACGGATATCGGATGCAATCACATTATCCGTGCCGTGAATTTTTCTGAGTTCAGTGGTCAGCTCACTTCCCAGCTGTCCGCAGGCACCGGTAATTAAAATCTTGCTCATTGTACAGTTTTAGTTATCTCATTTTTCAGTTATGGTAGATATCTCCCCTCCTGTAAATATGGAGAAGACTTAGGGTAATTGAATTGAATTAACTTCCAAATCACAAGCACCAAATTCCAAACAGGTTCTATTTTAAAGTTTGGAATTTGTTATTTGGAGCTTGGAAATTCGGTCAGACTACTTCAAAACGCCTAATTCCTTACCCACTTCCGTAAATGCTTCAATCGCTTTATCGAGGTGCTCTTTTTCGTGCACTGCTGAGAGTTGAACCCGAATCCTTGCTTCGCCTTTTGGTACAACCGGATAATAGAACCCTATCACATAAATCCCTTTTTCAAGCAGCTTTTCAGCAAAATCCTGCGATACTTTTGCATCGTACAACATCACCGGTACAATCGGATGATTCCCAGGTTTGATATCAAAACCGGCATCTGTCATCGCTTTTCGGAAGTAGGTAGTGTTATCCTCCAGCTTGTCTCTCAATTCTGTTGTTTCACTCAACAGCTTCAACACTTCAATGGATGCCCCGGTGATGGCAGGAGCCAGCGTGTTTGAAAAAAGGTATGGACGTGAACGCTGACGCAGCATATCTACAATCTCTTTGTGGGCAGCCGTAAATCCACCGGATGCACCTCCAAGTGCCTTACCCAAGGTTCCGGTAATGATATCCACTCGTCCCATTACATCTCTGTATTCGTGTACTCCACGACCGTTTTTTCCGACAAATCCGGTAGAATGGCACTCGTCACTCATCACCAATGCATCATACTTATCGGCCAGGTCGCAAATCTTGTCGAGCTGGGCAATAGTTCCGTCCATCGAGAAAACTCCATCTGTGGCGATAATTTTTGTCCGCGCGCCGGAAGCTGCTTTCAGCTGCTCTTCAAGATCCGCCATATCGTTGTGCTTATACACATATCGCTGCGCCTTGCACAATCGAACTCCGTCAATAATAGAAGCGTGGTTCAGCTGATCGGAAATAATGGCGTCCTCTTTTCCAAGAAGTGGCTCGAAAACACCTCCGTTTGCATCAAAAGCCGCAGCGTAGAGAATGGTATCCTCGGTGCCTAAAAACTCAGATAGTTTTGCTTCCAGTTCCTTGTGGATCGTTTGTGTACCGCAAATAAATCGAACAGACGACATTCCATAACCGTACTCATCAATCGTCTTTTTGGCAGCTTCAAGCACTCGCGGGTGAGATGACAATCCGAGATAGTTATTTGCGCAAAAGTTGATTACTTCAGCCCCTTTCGTCGTTTTGATGACCGCGCCCTGTGGTGTAGTAATAACGCGTTCCTCTTTGTAGAGCCCGTCTTTTTTGATTTGATCCAGTTCAGCTTGAAGATCGTCTTTCAGATTTGAATACATATTATGGCAGATTTATTTGATGAGTTGCTCTGTTTTTCGGACTGAAAATAAGAAAAAATGAGGAGTGTTTTGGCAGATGAAAATCATATTCGGGTATTATAAAGTCATCTTTTAAATACTGGCTACCGGTTTCAATTTATTTGAAGAAGTAGATGTATGTATTAGATCATCAAGAGATCGTAATAAGTTGAGTAACTTTTGTAGACTTTGACCGTACAAATTCCTATCTAACCAAAAAACATCAATCTATTCATACTTTATGGATGCAGATTTACTTACCTGGATTTTTCTTGGTGGCGGCATTTTGTTAATGCTTTTGGAACTGGCACTTCCTGGAGGAGTTGCTCTGTTTCTGGGGTTCAGTGGATTAACAGTCGGTGTGCTTCGGTTTTTCGGCCTCCTATCCGGTGCAGGAGCATCCGTCGCTGTGTGGCTGATATTGTCTGTTGCACTCACTATTGTGATTCGTCCATTATTAAAAAAGTATTTCAAATCGGAAAGCTACTTTAAGTTTGCGGATGAAGATTATGAGGCCATGGATCAAATTGTAGATGTTATCGAAGAGATCAATGATGAGAATAACAACGGCAAAATTCGGCTTAATGGAACAAGCTGGAGAGCCAAATCTCTTGAAGGCACAATCAAAGCCGGTGAAAAAGTACGAATCCAATACCGTGAAAATACAACCTGGATCGTTGAGCCATTGGGCGTGAAGGAACCATCAAAAGAGCAACTTAAAAACCGAAATAGAAACTGATTATGTGGACAGCACTACTCATATTTTTTGCAATCCTTTTTGTGATTGTAACTCGACTTTTCATCATTGTAGAGTTCCGGGAAGAGGTCATCCAGGAGCGCCTTGGGAAATATAAAAAGACACTATCTCCGGGGTTTCATTTTATGATCCCCTTTGTTGATCGTGCCGCATACCGGCAGGAGATGCGTGAACAGGTGATTGATGTGCCAAGCCAAACCTGTATTACTAAAGATAACATTGAAGTTGCCGTCGACGGGCTGATCTACATTAAGGTGATGGATGCTTATCGCGCCAGCTACGGTATCTCGAACTACATAGCCGCTGCTGTAAATCTGGCTCAAACCACTATGAGAAGCGAAATCGGTAAAATCACTCTCGATGATACGTTTTCGGAGCGTGACATGATGAATGAAAACATCGTTGAGGAGATCGATAAAGCGGCTGACCCGTGGGGGATTAAAGTGATGCGTTACGAAATCAAAAACATCAGTCCATCCAATGATATCGTAGATACCATGGAGAAGCAGATGGAAGCCGAGCGTGAAAAACGTGCTGAAATCACCAATTCAGAAGGATATAGAGAAGCTCGAATTAATGAATCTAAAGGAGAACAGCAGAGCCAGATTTTAATATCAGAAGCTCAGCGTCAGCGCAGAATTAATGAAGCAAAAGGTCGGGCTAAGGAGATTGAACTTGTTGCAACTGCTACTGCCAATGGAATCCGGCGTGTTTCCAGAGCTATCGAAAAACCAGGTGGTGATATAGCCGTCAAGACAAAACTTGTAGAACAGTATATCGACCAGTTTGGCAAAATTATTAAGAGCACTAACGTTTCGGTTCTGCCAACTGAAACTGCTAATTTGAAAACATTCTTTGAGGGTGTTGGAACACTGAAACGACATACTCAAAACAGTCATTCATCTTCATCAGCTAATCCACAGGGGCCAACATCATGAGTGCATTAAATATGTTTAGCCAGGTTGTACTGGCGATTTTTGCGATCTATCTGACTTTTAAATTTTTACAGGCACTTCGCCTTGTACCAAATCAATACGCGCATATTGTTGAGCGACTCGGGAATTATCACAAAACGCTTGGGCCCGGATTTCACGCCTTGATTCCCTTTGTGGATAAGGTCGTTTACAAGCAAGACCTGCGTGAAGAAACCATTGAGGTAGAACCCCAGGAATGTTTCACCAAAGACAATGTGAAAGTTGAAGTGGACGGTGTTCTTTATCTAAGTGTGGTCGATCCCGTAAACGCCAGCTATGGAATCACCAACTATCGCTACGCTGCCGTGCAGCTCGCGCAAACCACCACGCGCTCTGTAATTGGCCTTCTGGATCTTGACGAAACGTTCGAGGAGCGAGCAAAGATGAGTAAAAAAGTAGTTGAAGTTCTGGGGGATGTGGAGAAATTATGGGGGATTCGTGTGCATCGGTATGAAATCAAAAATATTAACACTCCCCGAACCGTGCAAAAAGCGATGGAGCGCCAAATGACCGCTGAAAGAGAGCGTCGGGCCGTAATTGCCAAATCTGAAGGGGTTCGGGATTCGAACGTAAATGATGCCCAGGGACGAAGAGCCGAAATGGTAAACATCTCTGAAGCAGAAATGCAGCGCAGAATAAACGAAGCGGAAGGTTGGGCCAATGAGATTGAGGCAATCGCCGAAGCCACCGCTGTTTCCATTGAGCAAATTGCCGACGCGATATCACAGCCTAAAGGAAAAGAAGCGATGAAGCTGCAGCTAAAACAGAAATACCTTAAAGTATTGGACGGACTGGGTAAAGATGAAAATCAGATCATATTGCCGAAAGATATTACCAACTACGACGCGCTGATAGAAGGTCTTTCACTCGAACAGCTTGACGAGGTTGAGGATAAAGTTGAGAAATAAATCTGAAGGAGCTTGTATCTGTCAGTTCCATAATTTTTGAATTTTGTCCCTTCTTGACAGGTTGGGGAGCTAATAAAAAACCGTGGAACTGAGAAACCGACAAACCGCAGAACCGAAGAAGTGAGTTTTCTAAACTTCCCGGATAAATACTTTATCAGTTCTTCAGTTTCTCGGTTCTTTATTTATCGGTTTTACTAAGTTTGTTCTTCTGTTTATCATTTATCCTACTCCTTTCTGCGGTTTGAATACTTTTTACAAAGATTGCAATCAGCTCGGAACATTCTGCAATAATATCATCAATATTCTGCCTTGATTGGAAGAGTTTCACACGATTGCTCATCTTGAGATTTCCCCGTGTTTCCCTGAGCTCTTTTAGGATAATTTTCATTTTGTGAACAAAATCTTTTCTTGACTCTGCAGCTTGCGCTTCCCCATAATGAATTCCCGGTGATGTTCCCGATCGAATCAACTGCTTTGATAAATGTAGCCCTACATACCGTTTTATATTCATCGACTCAGCAGCTTCGATAATTGTCACTCCAAAATTAATCAGACGATCTTCAAGGTCATATATTTTTCGTTTCATTGCTCTCCGATTTATTACTCTTTTCTATATGAAACCGGAAATCAAGATTCCTTACACTTCTTTTTGGAAAAGCACTTCATCGGTTTTTTAGTTTATCTGTTTGTTATTTATAGGTTTTCTGCCTCTTTTTTTCTGTTCTACGGTTCTGCAGTTTCCCACTGGGTTTTGCGATTCAATAAAAAAGCCCCAACCCGAAATCGGATTGAGGCTTTCAATTTCAAACTGAATAGTCAGTCTGGGTTTTTATGGGGGTGAAATTACATCATTCCTCCCATGCCGCCCATTCCTCCCATTCCGCCCGGCATTCCACCGCCTGGCATTCCGCCACCGTTGTCGTCATCATCGTTCTTGGATGGCTTGTCGACAACTACAGCTTCGGTTGTCAGCATCAGGCCGGCAACAGAAGCAGCGTTTTCAAGTGCGGTTCGGGTTACTTTGGTTGGGTCGATAACACCCGCTTTGATGAGATCTTCGTACACTTCGGTACGTGCGTTGTAACCAAATGCGTCTTTTCCTTCGAGCACTTTCTGTACAACAATAGATCCTTCAACACCGGCGTTATTTGCAATGGCTCTCAATGGAGCTTCAAGCGCACGCTTAATGATGTTGAATCCAACTTCCTGATCGCCGTTTTCAGCTTTCAGTTTATCGAAAACTTTAAGTGTGCGCAGGAATGCCACTCCACCGCCGGGAACAATTCCCTCTTCAACGGCAGCGCGTGTAGCATGCAATGCATCTTCAACGCGAGCTTTCTTCTCTTTCATTTCAACTTCAGAAGCAGCTCCGATGTAGAGTACTGCAACTCCACCGCTTAGCTTGGCAAGACGCTCTTGCAACTTCTCACGGTCGTAATCAGAAGTTGTGTTCTCGATCTGAGACTTAATCTGATTGATACGTGCTTTAATGTCATCAGATTTTCCATTACCGCCAACGAGAGTTGTATCGTCTTTAGTAATGTTTAGCCGATCTGCTGTACCGAGGAAATCAAGCGTTGCATTTTCAAGTTTGTAGCCACGCTCCTCGCTGATTACGGTACCGCCGGTCAGAATTGCGATATCTTCGAGCATCGCTTTTCTCCTGTCGCCAAAGCCCGGAGCTTTTACAGCTGCGATCTTCAGAGATCCTCTCAACTTGTTAACTACCAATGTAGCCAGTGCTTCGCCTTCAATATCTTCGGCGATAATCAGCAGCGGCTTGTTGGTTTGAATCACTTTCTCAAGGATAGGAAGCAAGTCCTTCATCGCAGAGATCTTCTTGTCGAAAATCAGGATGTATGGATCTTCCATTTCAGTGGTCATATTCTCACTGTTGGTCACAAAGTATGGAGAGAGGTATCCTCTGTCGAACTGCATACCTTCTACAGTTTCGAGGTAGGTCTCTGTTCCTTTGGCTTCTTCAACGGTGATCACACCATCTTTACCAACTTTCTCCATGGCATCGGCAATGTTATTCCCGATCTCTTCGTCGCCGTTTGCAGAAATGGTTCCAACCTGACGGATACTGTCGAGACTGTCGCCTACAGGCTTGCTCAGAGCCTTCAGCTCTTTTACAACCGCGTCAACTGCAGTTTCAATACCACGCTTCAGTTCCATTGGGTTTGCACCGGCAGTAACGTTTTTCAAACCGGTTTGAATAATGGACTGAGCCAATACGGTAGCCGTTGTTGTACCGTCACCTGCATTGTCATTTGTTTTAGACGCAACTTCACGTACCATCTGTGCGCCCATATTTTCAACCTTATCAGAGAGCTCAATCTCTTTAGCTACGGTTACACCATCTTTGGTTACCGTTGGCGCTCCGAAAGATTTCTCAATAACTACATTTCTTCCGCGAGGGCCTAATGTAACTTTAACTGCGTTGGCAAGCTTATCCACGCCGCGTTTCAGTGCGTCGCGTGCTTCCGCATCGTAATGAACTAGTTTTGCTGACATAATTTTAAATTGTTTTGTTAGTGTTTATTAAATCGTTTTTGACAAATGCCGTTAGGATACAATACCGAGAATGTCTGATTCTCTCATAATCAGATACTCTTCACCATCAAGAGTTACTTCGGTTCCGGAATACTTTCCGTAGAGTACTTCATCTCCTTTCTTAACAGACATGTCGATCTTGTTCCCGTTTTCAACTTTTCCGGGACCTGCCTCAACCACGGTTCCCCGTTGTGGTTTCTCTTTTGCAGTGTCAGGGATGATAATTCCGGAGCTGGTTTTTTCTTCAGCTTCGATCGGGCGAACAAGCACTCGATCGCTTAATGGTTTTATACTAGCCATATTATGACTCCTTACTTATTAGGTTTTTGGTTAATCGTTAATTTTTTGTCACGCAAAGTATGCGCTTTTTCTTCTGCCTTGATGTCTGCAACATCCGTACCAAAACCAAAGAAGTGCCAAATGGAGTTCGTTTTACTAAAATGAGGGGCTTACACCGGATCAGTCAGACATAAAAGTCATGAAAATGTGCCAAGTTGTTCAAGGCGGGCTGTCAACTTTTCATACTTGTCGGGTGTCAGTGCTTCGGCGCGAAGATTAAAGTCGAATTCATCTTCCGGTAACTCTGTCTCCAATCGCTTCAGGGCATTGCTCAACTTCTTTCTTCTCTGATTGAACGCCATGCGCACAACTGTCTTCAAATTCTTATCTGAGCATTTCAAATCCGGCTTTTCGAAAGTAAGTTTCAGAACAGCGCTGTTTACATTTGGGGGCGGTGAAAATACATCAGGCGGCACATCAAATAATATCTCGGGAGTACTCATCAGTTGAGTCTGAACACTCAGTATTCCATACTCTTTGCTTCGCGGTTCGGCCATTATTCTCTCCGCTACCTCTTTTTGCATCATCAAAAGCGCCGAATTAATATGTTTTCTGTACTCCAAAACCTTGAACAGAATTTGACTGGTTATATAGTAAGGAAGATTACCTACTACGTGTACCGGCTTATCGGCAATGATAAATTGAGACCAATCACTTTTTAAGATATCCTCATGTACAATTTTCAGATTAGGGTACTCCTCTGCCAGGTGCTCCACCATTCTCTGATCGATCTCCACTGCCACTACATCATCATACACCTGATGCATTAATCCGGTAATAGCGCCTGCACCGGGGCCGATTTCCACTATTCGATCACCCTTTTGAGCAGGAATGGAATCCACAATTTTCCGGATCATATTTGTATCCTTCAAAAAATGCTGCCCTAAACTCTTTTTGGTTCTGGGATGATTTGCCATATTGATTCAATAACTAAATGAAGATCTTGTCGATTTTGATTAGATTAACATAACAGATTTTCTTCACTTTTACGGATGATTTCGTCAGATTTAAAACTTGAAAGTAAATGGTAACCCGACACTGCATCCGTTCAATCAGATCGCTCACATATGGAAATCAATCCCTTTGATACAGAACAGTTAGGCATTCAAACACTTGAAAAAAGCCTGATGAAAACCAAATCAGCCCGTTCGCTAAAAATAGGTTTACCTAAAGAGACATCTAATGATGAACGGCGGATATCTCTTACACCCGGAGGCGTCTCAATTCTTGTGGCAAACGGTCACGAAATTTTTATTGAGAAAAATGCTGGTGTTGATGCACACTTTTCAGACAGCGAGTACGCAGAGGCCGGCGCTGAAATTGCACATAGTGCCGAAGAGCTCTTCAAAAAATCTGAAATGATAGTAAAGGTAGCACCTCCTACTAAAACAGAACTTGGGTGGATGCAGCCAAATCAGATTTTAATCTCTGCTCTCCATCTTGGACACACCAATCCTGATTTTTTAAACTCTCTGATTAAAAAGGGTGTGTGTGCTATTGGTTATGAATACATAAAAAGCCAAGACAATGAGTTCCCGATTGTTCGGATGATGCATGAAATTACCGGATCGATGTCCGTTCAGATTGCAGCCCACTACCTCGAAAACGGAAGTGACGGACAAGGAATCATGCTGGGCGGCATTTCCGGGATTCCTCCGGCAACCGTTGCCATTTTAGGAGCGGGAATTACCGGAGAGTACGCTGCCCGAACCGCACTTGGGTATGGAGCCCAGGTTTTTGTAATGGATAACGACCTAACGATGCTCCGGCGGCTCGAAAACTCATTTGACCGGCGGATAATTACCGCAACCGCAAATCATCAATATCTCTCCACCGCCTTAGAGTTTGCCGATGTGGTAATCGGAGCTGCTATGACGGAAGGTGAACGCGCTCCCTGCTGGGTCACAGACCCAATGGTTCAATCTATGAAATCGGGCAGTGTGATCGTGGATACCGTGATCGACCAGGGCGGGTGTATTTCAACAAGCGTACCGACAACGCACTCGAATCCGGTTTTCAGAAAATATGACGTGGTACACTACTGTGTGCCGAATATTCCGTCAAACGTTGCCCGAACCGCAACCTATGCGCTCAACAATGTAATTGTACCCTATCTCGTTGAATTGGGTGACGCCAGCGGAATTGAAGAGTGCCTGTGGCGTAATACAGCTCTAAGAAATGGTGCCTATGTCTACAAAAAGCATCTCACTAAAAAAGGCTTAGCCGAGCAGTTTGAAATGCCTTACCGCGATATTGAGATGCTAATAGCGAGCCAGATTTAACCTTCTGTAAAAGTGAAAAGGCAAAAGTAAAAAACTATTCCACGCTTTTTTGATATTACACTCTTCAATTTTGAGTTTTGCCTTTTGACGGATCACCTTGCGAATCAATGAACAAAAAACTTTCACAATGCCAGCATCAGAACTGAGTGAACAAAATTATAGACGAATCGCATTTATAAACTGGGCTCTGTCTGTCCCACTGCTTCTGATTTTCGCATGGCCCTACTATTTTTTCTGCAATTCTTTGGGCATTAGTAAAATAATCGCTTATCCGGGATCCATTATTTTCGCTTTGCCTTTTATGCTAACCATTTTGCACGGTCATGTAACCACAGCCATGGGAGCTCTCCACCGTCATCACTACTATAAATGGTTAAAAGGACACCCTTTTACCTACGGCGTCCTTTTTCACCCCATAATCATCAGTACACGTTTCCGATTGAGCTTAGTCTTATTCAGCTTAATTTTATTGATAGCCGGATTTGTTATTCGGTAGTTTGCCCGAAGTGAGTTCAATCTCCCACTCCGAATCTACCCAAAAGACAGATCAATACGCCTTTCCTTTTTTGATATCCTCAACCACGGCCGGATCGAGAAGTGTTGAGGTATCCCCGATATTTTCAACATCCTCTGCTGCAATTTTTCTCAGGATACGCCGCATAATTTTTCCGGATCGGGTTTTTGGCAGTCCGGAAACAATTTGAATCTTATCAGGCTTGGCTATTGGGCCAATAATTTTGGTTACCAGATCGTGTATTTCCTGTTTGAAATCCTCCGGGCTCTTTGGATCCTTTTCGCAAACCATAAAGGCAAATATTCCCTGCCCTTTCACATCATGAGGATATCCTACAATAGCTGCCTCCACAATATTGGGATGTTCATCAACAGCATTTTCAATCTCAGCCGTACCCAGTCTGTGCCCCGACACATTTAGAACATCATCCACACGACCGGTAATTCTATAATAACCGTCAGCATCACGCCGACAGCCGTCTCCGGTAAAGTAGTACCCTTTATAGGCACTCATATACGTTTTGAGATAGCGCTCATGATCACCCCAGATAGTTCGGGCAATTCCCGGCCACGGATGTTTGATACAGAGATTTCCATTTACGCCATTGCCTTCAATCTCCTTGCCATTTTCATCCATCAGTACCGGAGAAATTCCCGGCAGTGGCAGTGTCGCAAATCCGGGCTTTGTCGGGGTGATTCCCGCCAGCGGTGAAATGGAAATTCCGCCGGTCTCCGTTTGCCACCATGTGTCCACAATCGGGCAGCGCCCTCCTCCAACATGATCATTATACCAGTGCCACGCTTCTTCATTAATTGGCTCACCCACCGTGCCCAGTACTTTCAGTGAGCTTAGGTCATATTTTTGAACATAATCCAGATCGTAGCTCATCAGTGCACGAATTGCGGTTGGTGCCGTGTAGAAATGTGTGACCTTATATTTTTCAACCACCTCCCACAGCCGGCCGGGATCGGGATAGGTTGGGGTTCCCTCAAAAATTATTCCTGTAGCTCCGTTGAAAAGCGGACCATAAATAATATACGAGTGGCCGGTAATCCAGCCTGCATCCGCCGTACACCAATAGACATCCTCCTCCTCAACTTGAAACACATTCCGGAAGGTATAGCTGGTATAAACCATGTATCCGCCGCAGGTATGCAACACACCTTTTGGCTTGCCGGTTGAACCGGATGTATAGAGAATAAAAAGCGGATCTTCCGCATCCATCTCTACAGCCTTGTGACGCTTTGATGCATTCCGAATAAGCATGTGCCACCATTCGTCCCGGCCTTCAACCCAATCGATTTCGCGGTTGGTACGCTGGCATACAATTACATTCTTTACAGTAGAGCAGCTCTCAAGCGCTTCATCAGAAATATCTTTCAGCGGAACATGCTTGTCGCCGCGACGAAGTCCGTCGTTGGTAATCAGCATTTTTGCATCGCAATCCTGAATCCGTTCGGCCAGAGCCTGAGCAGAAAAACCGGCAAACACAATCGAGTGAACAGCTCCAATACGTGCGCAGGCAAGGGCTGATATAATCAGCTCCGGCGTCATCGCCATATATATACAGACACGGTCTCCTTTTTCAATCCCTTTGCTCTCCAGAACGTTGGCAAAACGGCATACATCCTCATGTAGCTGGCGATAGGTGATTGTGCGGCGAAAACTGTCAGGATGATTCGGCTCAAAAATAAATGCGGTTTTATGGCCGATGGTATTCAGATGCCGATCGAGCATATTCTCAGTAATATTCAGCTTGCCGCCCTCAAACCATTTGATATCTCCATTTTCAAATCCCCCGGAGTGTACTTTATCCCAGCTTTTTCGCCAGTAAAACGTTCCGGCCTCATGCTCCCAGAATTTTTCGCGATTCTTTTCGCTCTGATCGTAAACTTCTTTGTACTCTTCAAATGATTTGATATTCAGCCACATGACAATCTCTGTTTGGTTTGATATTAAAACGAAGCGCTTTCATTTTGTCGTTTTTTCTGCTCATTATCAAGATTATTTTCAATCTTTTGCCAATCTAAACGGGAACGACACTGCCACTTCCGGAATTTATGCTATCTGATTGACTCAAAGATTATCTATGTATAGCGATCGCGGACAAAAAATCATTGAAACATGGTTTCAGGAAAAGGGAATCACTCCGTTTGAATGGCAAAGAAATGTCTGGCAACAAATAAAAGAGAATAATAGCGGCCTTTTAAATGCTCCCACGGGCAGTGGAAAAACCTTTGCGCTATTCATGCCGGTTTTAATGCGATGGATCAATGAGCACCCTGAAGATTATACAGACCTTCAAAACAATGGGTTGCAGCTGTTGTGGATTACACCTCTTCGAGCGTTGGCTAAAGATATCGAACAGGCGATGCAGGAAGTTGTGGATGAACTCAACATACCGTGGCAAATACAGCGCAGAACCGGTGACGTATCCTCCTCGGTAAAACAGAAGCAGAAGAAACAGATGCCGGAAGTTTTGATCACAACCCCGGAAAGCCTGCATATTCTGTTAGCCCAAAAAGGGTATCCAAAACGATTTAAGAATCTAAGCACCGTAGTGGTTGATGAGTGGCATGAGCTGATTAGCTCAAAACGCGGAACGCAGACCGAACTCGGTCTGTCCCGACTTTTTGGAATGAAGGAAAATCTTCAGGTATGGGGAATTTCAGCTACTATCGGAAACCTGGAAGAGGCCCTGGAAGTTTTGCTGGGACCCGGACGGGCTAAAGTTGGAATGATTATCAAAGCCGATGTTCAGAAAAAAATTAACGCTCATTCCATACTCCCGGATGATGTTGAAAAGTTTCCATGGTCGGGACATCTGGGAATTCAGCTTCTTCCAAAAATACTCCCCATTCTTGATAGCCCCGGCTCAACACTTATTTTTACAAATACACGATCACAGTCTGAAATCTGGTTCAGAAATATCCTGGAAGCCAAACCGGATCTGGCCGGAACTATCGCGCTTCATCACGGATCACTTTCATCGGAAATTAGAAACTGGGTGGAAGAGGCACTTCACGACGGAACTTTAAAAACTGTAGTCTGCACCTCCAGCCTGGATCTTGGAGTTGATTTCCGTCCGGTCGACAAAGTCATCCAAATCGGCAGCCCAAAAGGTGTCTCAAGATTTATGCAGCGAGCCGGACGAAGCGGTCACAGGCCTGATGCAGAGAGCAATATCTGGTTTGTTCCCACCAATGCGCTGGAATTGATCGAAGCTTCCGCCCTTAAGGATGCTTTGGAAAATGAAAGAATTGAAAGTCGTACGCCGATCTTAAAGCCATACGACGTTTTGTCTCAATATTTAGTAACACTAGCAGTTTCTGAAGGTTTCGACCCGAACCAGATCTACAACGAGGTAAAGCAGACATTTGCATACCAGACACTTCAGGATAAAGAGTGGAGCTCCATTCTGGATTTTATTCACACAGGCGGATCTTCACTGGGACGATATGATGACTACTCAAAAACAGAGATAGATGAAGATGGAACCTGGAAAGTCTACGATCGCAGGATAGCAAGAAGACATCGAATGTCTATCGGGACCATCACAAGCGACACAATGCTATCCGTTAAATATCTTAAAGGGAGCAGACTCGGCAGGATTGAAGAATGGTTTATATCACAGCTAAACATCGGCGATACATTCTGGTTTGCAGGCAGAAACCTTGAACTGGTACAGATAAAAAACATGACGGTATATGTACGTCGATCCAAACAAAAGTCGAGCAAAGTCCCAAGCTGGCTGGGCGGCCGAATGTCGCTCTCATCAAACATGTCAGAATTGCTTCGAAAAAAATTCAGGGAAGCCGCTGAGGGTAACTCCGAAAATGAAGAATTAAAATCAATAAAACCTATTCTCGATGTTCAGCGAGAGCGGTCAGTCATACCCAATGAGGAACAGTTTTTAATAGAGAAATCGTGGTCAAAAGAGGGATGTCACTGTTTCTTTTTTCCTTTTGAAGGACGATACGTTCATGAAGGCCTATCGGCTTTGATCGCCCATAGATTGTCAAAACTACAACCGATAACCTTCTCTATAGCCATGAATGATTATGGGTTTGAACTCCTTTCTGATCAGGATATTCCGATTGAAGCCGGTTTAAAGAGTGATATCTTTTCAGAAGATAACCTGATCAAGGATATTATGAACAGCCTGAACAATACAGAATTGGCAAAAAGGAAGTTTCGAGGGATCAGTCAAATTGCCGGATTGGTTTTTACCGGTTTTCCCGGCAACAAAAAAGCGGGGAAGCACCTTCAGATGTCCTCTTCACTCTTTTTTGATGTATTCACAGAACATGAACCGGATCACCTGCTGCTTCAGCAAGCCTATGACGAAGTACTAAATGAACAGCTGGATGAAGCCCGCCTTCGAACGGCACTGGACAGAATCAACAAACAGGACATTATTTTCAGAGAAGTGGACCGCTTCTCTCCACTCGCCTTCCCGATATTTGTTGACAGATTGCGGGAACGGCTCTCATCCGAGAAGCTGATCGATCGTATCATGAAAATGCAAAAAGAACTGGAGAGGAGTTAATTTAAATGTCATTTAAGGATACAATTAAGCTCAACATTCGAAACCAACAATTTTCTCTTCTGCCACAGAAAGCTCTTTTTTGGGCAGATAATGAGTACCTGATCCTAAGCGATCTCCATCTTGGAAAAACGGGCCATTTCAGAAAATCCGGAATTGCAGCACCGGGCAGTGCTAACCTCAAGAACTTGGACCGATTGTCCAAACTGATTGACTCCACTGAACCTGAAAAATTATTCGTACTTGGGGATCTGTTTCACAGCAGCGCAAACAGGGAGTGGTTTCAGTTTGAAAAGTGGCGACAAATATATCCTGATCTAAACATTCTTTTGGTTTCCGGAAATCATGATCAACTTCATGACTCTTTTTATCAGTCCGCAAATATTGACGTGACGAATCGCTATGTTTTTGATGATTTTCTGTTTGTTCATGACAGTGCCGATATGAAAGAAGAGATATCAAGAACGATCGTTTCTGGCCATATTCATCCCGGAGTAAAACTGAAAGGTAAAGGCAGACAAAAACTCAGACTACCCTGTTTTTCTGTTTCTGATAGAGAAATTGTCCTGCCTGCTTTCGGTGAGTTTACCGGATTACATCTTATTCAGCCGGGGCGTCACCGACAAATTTTCCCTATTGTTGAAAATCGAGTTATCAGCTTAGAAAGCACAACTGAATGATTGTTCATTCGAAATGAGTTATTTAAGAAAATAAAATATGAGTGATATGAAAAAGAGACTCTTACTATTTGTACTGGTTCAATTTTTATTTACTGGCTGGATATTAGCCCAAAATTCGACCCCCAACTTGGAACAAATCAATCGGGACCGAATTCAGTTGAACAGTAACGGAATGTTTGTATTGGGCGGCTGGGCCATTACCAATATTGCCATTGGCGGTATTGGGATGACTCAAACCGGTGGACGCACAAAATATTTCCATCAGATGAATGCCGCGTGGAATACCGTAAACCTCGGGATAGCCGGTTTTGGTTACTATGGATTGAGCAACTCATCTCTGGATCTATCTTTATCGGATACTATCAATGAATTTCACAACTTCGAGAATATCCTGCTTTTCAATGCCGGCCTTGATGTTGGCTATATGGCAATCGGGGCCTATTTATGGGAGCGAGGGTTACGGAAGGAGAGTGATCGCCTGGTTGGTTATGGCCAATCGATGATTCTTCAAGGTGGATTTCTGTTTACGTTTGATATTATTCTCTATCTCCTCAGTAGAAATCAAAGCAGGTCTCTAATTGAGAATATTGAAAACATTCAGTTTACAGGCACATCCCTATCGCTAACAATTCCTTTTTGATCTGCTACTTAGACGCCTTCCTCTTGTAGCAGTGATGAAGAATATTCAATATCCTGGATTTTCGAATGCGAACGTTACCGCTCGAAATGTTAAAGTGTTCGGCATACTCCTGGCTGCTCTTATCCGGATGTTTTAACATATATTTAATGAGTGAACGGCTCTCTCTGTCGAGCTCATAAAGACACTCTTCTAACTGCTTCATTCGCTCTTCATCCATTAAGTTTTGAATCTGTTCTGCAGGCTCTGCCTGGTCATACGCTTCATCGGGAGCGGCAAAGCGATGTTGATATTTTTTGTAGCGGACATATTCATTTTTAACAGAAAGAGTAATGTATCTAAAAATATACTTATGCTCCCTGATCTTGTCTTTTCGAATTCGATCATAAACCTCTGTGAAAACTTCCTGGGTACACTCACGAGCTTCATTTCGATCAGCTTTCATGGTAATGACTAGATAGTCCACGATCCTCGGCATTAGCTCCTCAAGAAGCCTGTTAGCCGTCGAATCGTCCCCATTCTGTATAGCTTCTACCAATTCCGAATAATCAACTCTGGCCAAAACTGTGTCCTAATACATTATATTTACACGGCTTATCAACCAAAACCCCGATCAATATTCCATTTGATGATACTTTAAAGAATATATAAACCGATACAGAGAGTACAAATCATTTTTGTAAATAAAATTATCCACACAAATCTATTTATTAAAATTTTCACGCTTCCTTAGACAATTAAATTTATTTCACTTACAATTTATTTTGTAACAATACAGACACTAAATACTCTTGTACTTAACCATACATATACTAACTAATTAACCGAACCAATACAGAAAATATCATGGATACATATAAAACAGTGATTTCGAAAATATCTTTAACCGCAATTGCTCTCTTTTTCGCTGCAGGCTGTGCAACTGTTACAGACGCTAATGTTGACCTGATGGACGAACCCGCTGTGGAAACAACCACCATCGAACGTGCCGGAGATACCTGGGACCAGAGAACCGGCGACGATATGGACCCGATTATCGTTAAACCCGAAATGACCGACTAAC
>LKNA01000103.1 GCA_001564065.1 Chitinophagaceae bacterium T5-Br10_B2g13 | reverse complement strand
GGTAAATCGCTTTCTCTTCTGGTTACCTTCTCGGCACCAGTGTTGCACTGATTACCTCATCCTGCCGGGTTCTTATATTTTTAAGCACTTTATCGGATGGCTCGGCGTCAAGCTGAATGGTACAGCATGCAGCAATTTTCCGGTCAAAGATTACATTTTCCAGCTCCTGTGCATTGATCTGTGCTTCTTTGAGTTCATTCATTACGTTGGCAATTACACCCGGCTTATCGTAGTGGCGCACTACCAGCTGCCACGGCGATTCGGTATGTTCACATCTGTTCAGCCAGTTTCTCACTTTTCCTTCCTGCAGATAACCGCGTACGATATCTACTGCATCTTCTGCTACAGCCATCTGTGCCTGATAGGTACTTGCCCCGATGTGATGTGTAATATATACGTTATCCATTCCTTGAAAGCGACTCTCAAACTCTCCTTCCTTAAATTCCGGCTCCTCACTGAATACATCAAGGCCGGCTTTCAACCTTCCGTTTTTCAACTCTTCGAAAAGTGCCTCTTCGTCTACAACACCGTCACGGGAGGTATTGATAAACATTGCGCCATCCTTCATAGCTGATAAAATTTCCTTAGAAATAATTCCTTTGGTTTGATCATTCATGGCCAGATGGACACTCAGAATATCAGAAGATTTCGCTACATCCAGAATGGACTTGGCACACTCTACATTCATTTCATCAGCTATTTTGGGGGTGAGTGATCTCGACCAGGCAACAATATCTAAACCAAATCCCTGCGCCCTTTTGATGACTTCCTGTCCAATCATCCCTGTACCGATAATGCCAAGCGTTTTTCCAAACAGCCCGTCTGCCTTCGAATATGCTGCTTTATTCCATTTGCCCGCATGAAAGTCTGATACATTTTGAGGAATAAATCGATCCAGTGAGAGTATCAGCCCCAGCGTTAACTCTGCAACGGCAATAGCATTTTTTCCGGGACAGTTTGCCACATAAATTCCCTTTCCGCTCGCCGCTTCAATATCAATATTATTTACTCCGGCACCCGCTCGTATAATCAGGCTCAGCTTTGGGCTATTGTCTACACAGTCGCGGTTAACTACTGTAGATCTTACAATTAAAATTTGTGACTCGGGTAGCCCGCTTGCGAGATCTGCTTCTTTCAGCCCCGGATTGTTGTCTACGTTTAGCCCCAGTAATTCCAGCTGTTTAATCGCTTCGGCCGGCAATTTATCTGCTATGGTAATCTTCATAAGTCGTCTCTTTTTGTAGAATTTAATTTATCTAAATGTACGTAAAGCCTTTTTTACTGCAAAGTAGTCAAATCTGCTTTTGGAGTTTAACTTAGCCTAAACTATCTTTTACTACATGATTAGTATAAAAAGATCTTCCCTTTTCGTCTCCTTAATAATTTTAAGCAGCTGTGCGCTGTTCAGGCCATCCCTCCAATCGCAGCTGGAACCGATAGACATGACCTTCGTTGAAGGGGGCACTTTTATAATGGGTGATGTGATAGAGGAAGAAAATGACGACTCGCTACCGCTGCATGAAGTCACCGTGCCCGATTTCTACATCGGCACTTTTGAAGTGACCTACCGTCAATATGATGCATTTGCAAGCGCAACCGGCAGAGATCTACCCCGCGATGATGGTCGTGGCCGCGGTGACAGAGCCGTTGTTTACGTGAACTGGTACGATGCCCTGGAGTTTTGCAAAGCCTACGGCTACAGGCTGCCAACAGAACAGGAGTGGGAGTATGCGGCAAGATCGGGTGGAAAAGATCAGATTTACTCTGGTGTTTTTGATCCCGACAGCCTCGATGTTGTAGCACGCCACAAAGAAAACAGCGCCGGATATACTTTTTCAGTAGGTACAAAAGAGCCCAACGATTTGGGCCTCTACGACTTGACCGGAAATGTGTCTGAATGGATCGGTGACTACTACCCATTTTTTAAAACCGATCCGGACTCCATCGAGTATTACCCACTGGAAGAACGTGCCATGCGGGTAATCCGGGGTGGGAGTTTCAATAGTAATGCCTTAACTCTGAGGAACTACTGGAGAGTCGGAGTTCTGGCTGAATTAGGCGATCATACGATCGGGTTCAGATGTGTTGATCCCAATGACAATGATTAGCTCTTGGCTGCAACACTTCGAATGGCATATGGGATTGCTTCCAGACGCTCTTTCTGAATCGGTTCACCCGTATCTATACAAATGCCGTAATTTCCCGTTTCGATACGGTCCAGAGCAATTGTAATTTGATCCAGCTTCTCCGTCTGTTTCTCTATCTTTTTCAAGATTGTGGCTTTACGATTCTCTTTTGTCCCCAAATCGGCCTGATGATGATCCTGTGAAGACTGTACATCATCAGCAGTGCTGTTAAGTGAATTCAGGCTCTCTTTTAACTCGCGGATCGTTGCTTCACTACTTTCTCTTTCCTGATTCAGCCTCTGTTTAAAATGGTCCAGCTCTTTGTCTGATAGCTTTGTATTGTTGACCGGTGTTTTTTGAGTAGACATAATAAATCACTGTTTACTTTAGTATTCTACTATTAACAATGATTTTCAAGCATATGAAGTTTCGTAAACATCAATCAAGCTCTACTCATTATTTGAAAAAATTAAACGAAACTCTGTTCCGGGGTCAACACTTTTATACTCAAATGTACCATTCAGCTGATTCACAAGCTCACGAATCAAATGCATACCTAAAGACCCTGTTCTCCCCTGCCGTCCATCTGAGGAATCACGATTCTCATCTATACCGACTCCATTGTCTTTAATCAGCAGTTTTATTTCACCACTAACCTCTTTTACCTGAAGAGTAAGCTTTCCGCTCTCCCTTTCCTTAAATGCGTGCTTATATACATTGGTAATAACCTCATTTACAATTAAAGAAGTTGGGATAGCCCTGTTAATATCCACTTTTATATCCTCGCACTTTATGTCTACCGAAACACTCATTTTCGCCTGCAGTGTTTCCGCTACATTATGAACTAACTCAATAACCGTATCCTTAAAATTTAATCTTGAGTAGTTTTCAGACTGATAGAGCAGTTCGTGGACCGAGGCCATCGTTTTAACCCTATTCACGCTATCAAAAAGTTCAGTTTGCAGTTTTTCATCTTCCGCTCCAAGTGCCTGCAGCTGCATGAGTCCCGATACCACAGCAAGGTTGTTTTTCACCCTGTGATGTATTTCTGCAAGCAGAATCTCCTTTTCAGCCAGAGAATCTTTTATGGCTTCCTCTTTCTTAACGCGATCCGTCACATCATGAACCAGTGAAAAAATGGAGATGATATCGCCATTTTTATCAAACATCACAGAGTTATACCATTCGCAGTTCAGTACCCTCCCGTCTTTTGTGATATTACGGTTATGGCTTACATTGCTCGATTTTCTCCCTAAAATTAATTCGTCGATTTTTAGATTCACCGACTCGATATCATCTTCATGAGTAAAAGCCCACTCCGATCGGTTTTTCTTCAGCACCTCATCTTCAGCCCATCCAAACAGCTCCTCTGCACTTTTCGACCACTGTGTCACCTCAAAATTTTCGTCAGAAACTATTACAGCAAGCGGTGAATTCTGAATATGAAATTCCAGCTGTTGAGAAGCTTTATAAGCAACTTCCTCTGCAATTTTCTTTTCCGTTATATCCGAAATATATCCCTCCAGGTGCACCAGAACCCCTTTTTCATCAAAAATACCTACTCCATTTTCCAACACCCAGTGCATCTTTCCCTTCTTATCATAGAGTCTATACTCTACCTGAAAAGATCTTTTTTCATTGACTGATTTATCAACTTCAGATTTCACTCTTTCTATATCGTCGGTATGCATCAGATCAATGAAGTTCACTTTCTGATTTAAAAAATCTTTGCGACTGTATCCGGTCAATTGTTCAACCTGATCGTTGACGAAAATCATGGAAAAATATTCATCATTCTTACAGAGATAGATAACACCGGGCACATTGTAAGCCAGGCTACGAAAACGCTCTTCACTCTCCTTTACTTTTTTCTCGGCTTTCAATCTTGCCGAGATATCTTTCATTAGTATTACGGCCCCAAGTTTTTTCCCATACTTATCATTAATTGAGCTGCCGCTGGCCAGTATATATCTGGGCTCACCTCCCTTTGGCACGATAGACATACCCGCATTTAGTACAGTTTCTCCATTAAATGCGCGAACTAGCGGAATCTCTTCCGGTTTTAATGGAGTCTTTCCGTCAATATGATACAGATCGTAATAGTCACCCCCCTCCTCAACAGGTATTTTCTTCAGATCTACCCCATGCCACTCTTTCGCTTTTTCATTGAAGAGAACCAGCTCTCCTGCATCATTACAAGCTACTATTCCATCTTCAGCTGATGAAAGTATGGCATTCTTAAACTTCTGTTCCTGATGCAGCGACTCCTCGGCTTGTTTTCTCTTGGTTATATCAAATGCTGTTCCCACGAGCCGGTGTATTCGGCCTGATTCGTTTTTTATTGGAGAAATGGTTGTTAGAAAAAACTTTCTTCCCACTTCAGGTATCGTCACTTCCTCTTCGTACGAAATATTCCTGCCCTCCTCCAGGCATTCGCGGTAGTGCAAAAGGATGTTTTCCGCAATATCTGCAGGGAATATCTCCTCAATCTCCTTCCCCTGGATATCTTCTCTCAACATATTCACATAGTTCAACAGAGAGTCGTTAAGCTCTCTAAGTATAAACCTTTCGCCCGGAGTTACATCAATCACAAATATGTTTTGAGGTATACTGGAGAAGATCTCCCTGTACTCTTCCTGATTCTTTTTAAAACGATTTTGTGATCTTTTTTGCTCGGTGATATCCACAAAAAACGTAGCGAAAAATCCCTTTTCGTCAGACCACACCTGCACCTGAAACCATTTATCTAATGGCTCAGAGTACTGTTCAAAAACCTTGTTTGAACCTGAAAGAGCAACATCGCCAAATGTATTTATCCAATCTTCTTTAGCCGTTTCAATACCTGGCAGCACTTCGGTTGCGCTTTTACCTATGATCTGCTCAGCCTTTAAGCCCGTCAGTTTTTCAAACGCATGATTGACTTTCAAAAACTTGTAATCAACCGGACGGTTTTCCCCATCTAACACGATTTCGTGGTATGCAAAACCAAATGGAGAAGAGTCTATAATTGATTCAGAGATTTGCATCCTTATAATTTCAACTGTCGTATCATTTTCCTTTTTTTATTGCTGTAACCTAAGTTCGATTTTAAATCAGTGTATTAATCTCTCACCTCAATTTATCCTTTTTCAGCCATCAGCCACTCATAAATTTTTAAGGAAATTTCGCGCCCCACATCCCGCCCCCTGTCTTCATCGGGCAGATCTTTGGATAGAAAAATCAGGACATACGACTGACCGTCTGGCAGATAGAATATTCCCGAATCGTGACGCACCCCAGTGATAAATCCTGTTTTATTGGCAGACACCACATCATCCGGCAGATACTCCGGCAGCACATCCTGGTAAAACTGATCCTTCAGTACCTCAATCATCAAACTATCCATTTCTTCACTGACGGCCGTACCGTTCGCAATTCGCTCAAATATAATTCCCAGATCTCTGGCCGTAGTCCGGTTGCTGAGTCCCTGATCAAACGCCTTCATATCGTAGAGCCCGCGAAGTACCAGAATATTTTCTGCGCCAAGTTCACGCATCGTTTGGGTAGTCTCCTCAGCACCTACAAGCTGAAGAATCAAGTTGGTCGCAATATTACTGCTGTAGGTGATCATGGCGTGATTCAGATCATAAATGGTTGCCATCTCTCCTTCGCGGCGTTCAAACGGATCATCCCCCTCGGGATCCAGATCGAGCTGAAATTCCGATCCATCCACAATGCTGTAAAATCTATTTTCCACTTTGATAGAGTCCGACAGATCAAACTCACCGGCTTCCGCTCTGCGAAACAGCTCAACCATTACCGGGGTTTTCATCGTACTGGCTGCATGGAACAGAGTGTCGGCATTTATAGAAAAGCTCCGCTCCGGATTCTGAAGGTGCTGAAACCAGATGCCGAATGTACCCTCCTCTTCTGCTATATGGTTTTCGATATTAGTCTCAAGTTGATCAATAGAGTTTGATGATGAGCAAGCAGACAAAAAAAAGAGTACAATAAGAAGATATTTCAACATAAAAGGAGTTATTGGTCTTTAAATAGTTATATCTGAAAATATAAAAACAAGAGAACTTTTCCGGTTAATTCTTATTTCAACATAACTGAGATTTAATTCAATATTTCATCAAGTTGATATTTATCTGCCTCGAAGTCTCCATGACACAAAGATTTCACGAAGTTATAACCCTTCTGCCCGTAATATCATTGTGTGACTTTGATTCTTCCCTGTAAAAAAACTCCAATTCTATAATGTTCTCAGTTTACAACTGATCATCCCCCTCACCCCCTTCGATGGGGAACTTTATACACAGTTTATTCAGCTTCGTGTAGCTTCGGGCCTTCGCGACTTCGTGGCAAAAGAGCCAATTTTTGAAGGCTTTACATTCCACTTTTGATTATCCCCCATACCCCCTTCAAAGGGGGAAATCGTATAACCACGTTCTGATTTCAAAAATCATTTAATGCACCGTAAACGACTCCCCGGGAAGGTAAATATCGAGTCGAATATTTCGGGCTCCCAGTTTACTGTTTTCTGTGATGGAGTCGCCGGATAAGTTTCGATAGACCAAAACCTGTGAGTTTCCGACAACTTCTGCTTCATTACCTTTTACCAGAATGGCCGTCGATTCGCTTATACCAATCCCGACGTGATCCGGATACTCCATCACGGCGGTCAACAGCCGGTTGTTTCGGGCCCGCTCCACAAAGTGCTGATCCACAATCACTCCTTCAATCAATCCGAGGCCTTCGGCTGTGATCATGTTATCCTTCTCCAGGTGATAAAATGTAGAGGTGTACTCAGGGTAATTCGCCTGATCTCCGGTAATCATAATCCGGCTCATGATGGCCGCGCCGGCGCTGGTTCCGGCAATCATCGCTCCATTTTGATATGCATTTTCGATAGAACCTGCAATTTCAGGCACGTCCCCAACAGCCTCCATAAATCGAGACTGGGATCCGCCCGTAATGTAGATCAACGCCGCATTTTCCAGTGAGTCGGCTGCCTGCTCTGTAAATGCGTTCCTTCGTTCAAAATCATAGGATCGAATATTTTCGACGCCCAACTCCCTGAATTGACGCTCACCGTAGTAGCCGGACGTATCGGGATTAAAACCGGACATAGTGAGGACAATTGCATAGTTCTCCTCATTCTCAAGATCTGTCTCGTCAATAATTTGGTTGAGCATCACATCGGGCCGGCTACCGCCTCCAATAATCAAGAGTGAGCCTGCCTGTCTGCTTTCAGGCTCATAACTTTCAGCCGAAAGATCGTTTTCACTACACGAAAGGCCGGCAAATCCGGCAATAATAATTCCAATACACAGTAATTTTTGTTTCATATCTATAGGGTTTTTGATTGGTATAAAAAAAGCACCGAAGCGTGAACTCCGGTGCTTTAAAATAAATCAACTATCCAAAGATCTTAGCAAACTGTTCCGGCATACGACGGATTTTGGCAAAGATTTGGATTTGAGTTCAGTTCACGCTGCGGAATTGGCAGAACCAATTTCACATCGTCGTAACTTCGTACACCAACATTACGTTGTGTACGCTTGATGTCGTGCAGGAGATTTCCTTCAAACATCAACTCAAGCTTACGTTCCTGCAAAATTGCATCCAGATCAAGGTCAACTTCATCCAATGGATCGAGATTTACACGGTCGCGGATTCTGTTGATATCATTCAGCGGTGTGTCACCTTCATCATCGCCCAATACAAAATTAGCTTCAGCACGAGTGAGGTACATCTCTGCAAGTCTGATAATATTTACCTGGTCGTCAGTTGGTCGATTCCACTTACCTGACCTCAATGCTCCGTCGCCCGGATCTGTATAGAACAGGCTCAAACGATCATCATTTGGCTCATACTCATCAATATGCTGTTGGTTAATATCGATATCACCACGGCTGCTTGCGCTATAGAATGTAAACATACTGTTCACTCCATCCTGTGCGCTGTTTTGCATCGCAAATATATCTTCCGTTGTATTTTCGGGCTGATTGAATACGTCAGCAAGTGTAGACCTTAGCTCATATAATTCAGATTCAATCACACGATTTGCTTCATCCCGCGCTTGCTCATACTCTCCGCGCTGGAGATGTACTCGCGACAGCACAGCACTTGCAACCATAGAGTTTACATAATATGCACGCTCCGGATTTACAGCATCAAGCAAATCTCTGGCTTCAGTCAGATCTTCCAGAATCTGATCATAAACCGCGTCCACAGATGATCTTGCCACATTCGCGTCCTCACCAATATCTGTTGTTGGCGTGAGAACAATAGGCACACCCGGCTGGTTGTTAGCCTGCCCTGCTTCATATGGAGCAGCAAACAGTCTGACCAGCTCGAAGTAAACCATACCCCGAATTAAGCGAGCTTCTCCTTCAACCCGTGCTCTGTCAGCACCTTCAAGCAGATCTAATCCACTTAGCGCCGTATTCAGAACATTGATTGTGTTATAGGATGATATCCATGTAGAGGTTAATTGGCCGTTATCATACAGCTGCTGCTTTGCCCAAATCTGACGCGGTCCAAAGAACGTTCCTGTGAATTCAAACTCACCGGCTGCCGCTAGAAAGTCCGCTGTCATCATATACCAGCCTCCATACATGTTGCTGCTGCCCATAGCATCGTAAGCACCAACAAGTACTGATTTCACATTATCTGCATCTGTAAGGACCTGTTCCGAGTCAATAGACTGGTACGGATCTACATCCAGCAGACTATCGCAACCTTGGAAAAGAACCAGGGCAACTGCTAATGCACTTATATAGATTTTAATTTTATTCATAATAGATTTATTAAAACTTTTGGATTTACAATGGCAAAATTGGATTAAAAGCCAATGTTAATACCGAATGATATGGTACGTGCCTGTGGTGCTGTATAGAAGTCGTTACCAATATTCAGGTTGTTAGACTGATCGTAGAGGTCAGTATTCACCTCAGGATCCCAACCATCGTAATCGGTAAATGTCAGCAGGTTCACACCACTCATATAGACTCTTACTCTTCTGAGTCCAAGTCTGTCTAATGCACTCTGTGGCAATGTATAACCAAGAACTACATTTCGAAGTCTCAGATACGACCCATCAGAGATATATCTGGATGATGGATTTGAACCGTTAGCCAACAGGAATCTGTTTTCGGGAACATCGGTGATGTCTCCCGGCTGTTGCCATGCATTTAGCTGATCTCTTGTCTGGTTATCAAAGAAATCGCCATTCGCTGACTGATATCGGCCACCGCCATTGTAAATATCATTTCCGTAAACAAACTGAAGAAGTACGTTCAGGTCAAAGTTTCTGTAGTTAAATCTGTTGGTAAGACCACCAATGAAGTCCGGGTTTGGATCTCCAATAACGACATCATTAGCCGATTGATAAGAGTTAGTGGTTCCAGCATCGTAATCTTTTCCATCAGGGCTGTGCAGATAGTAAAGCGCGTCTCCGTTATCCGGATCAACACCCGCATACTCTTTGCCCCACATTACGGCAATCGGCTCTCCCTCTACAGCTCTTGCAAGGAATCCACCTTCAATAATTTGTCCGTCAAGATTTGTAATCTTGTTACGGTTGAAAGCAATGTTGAAGCTTGTAGTCCACTGGAATTCGCCAACGAGGTTATGAGTATTCAAGACAAATTCAAGACCTTTGTTCTCCAGTTCACCTACATTTCTAAGCTGGCTTGTAAACCCTGTGGTAGCAGGAACGTTTACATTGAGAAGGAGATCATCGGTTTTCTTGATATAGTAATCAATCTCACCGCTTACTCGATCGCCAACCAGTTCAAAGTCTAACCCAAAATTATATTGAGCTGTACGCTCCCATCTCAAATCAGGGTTTGGAGTTTGTGTAGGCGCTAGACCTGAAAGACCGGCGTATCCTGTACCACCAAACAATCCTCTGGACGGGAAGTTACCGATATTGGCATTACCGGTTAAACCATAGCTGGCTCTAAACTTCAGGAAGGTCAGGAAGTTCACATCACTCATAAAGTCTTCGCGGGTCATAATCCAACCTGCAGAAACAGATGGGAAGAAACCGTATCGCTCATTCTCACCAAATCGTGAAGATCCGTCAACTCGTGCACTGGCAGAGAAGAGATAACGATCCTTTAACGTGTAATTAGCTCTCGAAAAGTATGAGAGGAAACGATAAACGGTTTGTGTGGTTGAACCGCTTGTAATTTCTGCCGCACTTGCCAGCTTTGTGAAGCTATCTGTTGGGAAATTAGTACCTGCAACATAGGTCAGATATCTGTCTGAGTTTTCGTAACTCATACCGGCAATAGCCGTAAGTTTATGATCTTCGGCAAATTGAGTATCCCATGTCAGGTAGTTGTTCAATGTATAGTTTACAACATTTACAACTCTTGAATCACCAAAACCTGCGGTATTTTCACCAACATCAGTAGTTCGATCAGCATAATAATCTTCATTCGAGAAGTATAAATCTAAACCTAACTCACTTCTGAACTGAAGGTTTGGAAGAATGGAATAATCCGCAAACAGATTACCTACGTTTCTAAATACGGTCTGGTCTGTGTCTACACCTTGTACATGACGCAAAAAGTTGTAGTAGAGTGTATTTTGATTTGGCTGATCCGAAAAGCCGGTTAAATCACCATTATCAAAAATCGGAGTGTATGGCGGAGAAGTCGGAGGCTGAGCAATAGCCTGCATAGGAGTTGCAAAAGCATTATCGTTTGAAACACGAGTGTTGTATGTTCTGGTCAAGCCAAGATTCATACCTACACTTAGTCTTTCCGATGCTCTGTGGTCCAAATTGATTCTACCATTCATACGACTGTATTCATCGCCGCGAACAATACCGACCTGATCACTAAAACCACCTGAGATGAAGAACTGAGTATCTTCTGTACCGCCACTCACCTGTACATTAAAATCAGTGTTATGTGCGTCCTGGAATGATTCATCCTGCCAGTTGTGGTCAACTTCGCGGTTTCTCCAGTCTGTACCGTTTGAAAGGAATCCATCAAGAAAGCCCTCAAACCAGGCAACTTCACCGTCATAAGCGGCTTGCTCAGATGGGTATCCCCAGGGATTTCCTGCTCTGTTATATTCAAAAATACCGGCTCGTCCGGCAGCATCTCTAAAGTATTCGATGTACTCATCGGCATTCATAAACTCAACGCGATTTGTTGGTGAACTAACACCTCTTTCCAAGCTCACGTTAACCTGAGTAGCGCCGGCACGTCCCCTCTTAGTTGTTACGAGTACAACACCATTTGCAGCTCTGGAACCATAAATGGCTGCAGCGGCCGCATCTTTTAGAATTTCGATCGACTCAATATCGTCTGGGTTGATATCCGTAAGCGGATTCGTATCACCGTAAGCTGTAGTAGACTGACTCTCTGATGTAATGGGTATACCATCTACAACATAGAGCGGCTGGCTGCTTGCAGAAACAGAAGATGTACCGCGAACGCGAATATTAATTCCCTGGCCGAGTTTACCACTCGATTTTTGAATAAATGTACCCGGGGCCTGACCCTGCAGTGCAGATTCAAAACTGTTTACCGGTATCTCTTGAATATCACGGGAGGAGATACTGGTAATGTTACCCGTCATCTGTTCACGAACAACAGATCCGTAACCGGTTACCACAACCTCTTGCAAACTCTGCGCGTCCATTGAAAGAGATAGATTCAGGTTCAAATCCTGGTTCACATTGATATTTCTCTGCAGAGGAACATAACCCACATAGGTTATCCTCAGCTGATAGGTTCCCTCAGGAACATTTGTAAATTCAAAATATCCGTCAGCATCTGTTGCTGCTCCATAATTCGT
>LKNA01000102.1 GCA_001564065.1 Chitinophagaceae bacterium T5-Br10_B2g13 | reverse complement strand
TCCCGGCACATGCAACCCTTCAAGCAGATCGCTGCGATAGAGTTTAACTGCTTTCAGCATGTTGCTTTCTTCGATCTGCTTCTCGAATTCAAGAGCATCACACTTAAATTTTGTGGTATCAATCCCTAATTCCTCTGTTCCCCTGGTAATAAGGATATCATCTCCCAGTGTTTTCCGGATATGATACAACAGGTTACTCAGGGAATTTCGGGCACTCTTTTGTCCCTTTTCCGGCCATAATAACGGAAGAACACGATCTCTCCGCTGCATGCCGCGGGGCCGGTTTAGAATCAGGTACGACAGTAGAGCGAGCCGTTTTGGTCCTGCAAGAAATGAGTGCTCAAGGTTTCCATCTTCTCCTCTAAGCTCAACCGGACCAAGAATTTTAAGATCAATCATAATGCAAAATAATTCGTCTTAGATCACAATCTAATACATAAAACGGAGTGAACAAAGAGAGCCACCGTATACTTGAGTTGTAATCTGAATTATAGACTAAAATAAGGGTAATTATGAAATCAAATAAACAAACTAAAATAATCTTGAAGCCATTTCTTGCAACGCTGGCAGTTGTATTTTTATTTACTGCCTGTAGTGAAAATCTGAGCACTTCTCCTGATGCAATAATATCAAACAATGAGATACAATCTCAACCCAGTTTGGCTACCCACAGCAGCCCAAATGTTGTTGAAATTATTGCAAAACACGAGGGAGCCGATTACATCTTTGAACTGTCTGCGGATGAGATCCCCTCAGGCTGGACTACTTTCAGGCTGATTAACGAATCACACTCAACACACTTCGCTTATATAGCCGGTGTGCCTCAGGGTGCTATAGATGGGGCTGTTGAGGATGAAGAAGAACTGCTTGATTACTGGATTCAGCATGTTACCAATCCTTTCCAGTTTTTTATGGACACTTTGATTCCCGATAAAGAGTTGAATTATGATAATCTTCCTACCAAATATGCAGATTCATTCTTCCCATATTGGTTTGAACAAGCTTTACCTAATGGCGGCCCCGGTTTTGTTGGTGGAATGAGATCCACTGAAACCACGGTATATCTTGAAGAAGGAGAGTATATAGTGGAGTGTTATGTAAAGAACGCTGTGGGCGATTTTCACTCATATCTCAATATGATTGAACTTCTAACCGTAACCGATGAAGAATCAGGTGCAGTAGAACCGGCATACACCAGTGAAGTGACTGTTTCCTCAAACGGTATTGAATTCGATCGCCACATAAGCGCCGGTGAACATACGTTTAAAGTTACGTTTGAGGATCAAATCGTTTATGATCATCTGCTTGGGCATGATGTCCACCTTATTCGAATGGACAAAGGTACAAGTGTAGCCGAAGTGGGCAAATGGATGAACTGGATGGCCCCGGACGGTCTTGTATCGAGCAGCAGTGCTTCGCTTGGTCCAGCCACATTTCTTGGTGGAGTTCAAACCATGACAGCAGGCAGCCATGGATATTTCCATGTGGAGCTTGAGCCGGGACGATACGCATGGGTTTCTGAGATACCCGATCCGCATTCGAACCAGATGCTGGAGGTATTTAATATTCCCCGGGGTGAAGCTGCCGGACGAGGACAACGCGGCAGACGCTAATCAAGATAAAATAGCATGGGATTTCCGAATTCGGAAACTCATGCTATTTATAATTTGAATGGAATAGTTAGCTCACTTATAACATTTATTTTTTAATCTAAATCACCCAATGAACTACTCAACATTTTACCCACAAACATTCACTTTTACTCTGATATCTACTCTGATGTGTTTCATGCTTTTTTCAGCCTGTGGTGATGAGAACAATATCCCGGCCGACACAGTTATTGAGAATATAGTAGAAGTAACAGCTATGCACGACCACCAAGAAAACCTGCATCTATTTGATATGAACACCCATGAAATCTCATCAGGCTGGACGACTTTTGAGTTTACAAATGCTTCGCCCGTAGATCACTTTTTTGTCATCTATAAAGTTCCAAATGAAGGCATTGAAGCAGCCGAAGAAGCCGGTGACCCTTTACTTGATTACTGGTTCAAGGGGGTTACAGAACCTTTTCAAACAGAGTTTAATCCATATGTAAATGGAGAGATCAATTACGAAGAGTTTACGAATAACCTGGTAGGCTCTATTATGGAAAATGCCTCCTGGTTTTTTGACCCGGGTGCTGCACCAATGGGTGGTCCGGGTTTTACGGCTGCCGGCAGAACAAGCCAAACAACTGTGTATCTTGAACAGGGTAATTATGTAGTTGAATGCTATGTGAAAGATGAAAATGAGGTGTTTCATTCTTACATCGGTATGCTTGAACTACTGACCGTAACCGGTGAAGAATCAGGTGCAGAAGAACCGGTTGCCACAACTAGCATGACGATCTCTTCAACCAATGGGATTCAGCATGATGAAGAATTGAGTGCGGGGAGTCATACTTTTGAAATCATTTTCGAAGACCAGGAAATCTATGCCCATCTTCTCGGACATAATGTTCAACTGGTCAAATTAAGTGATAAAAATGATGAGGAGCTTTTAAGTGAGCTGGCAGCCTGGATGGACTGGAGACAACCGGGAAGTCTGGTTGACCGCGCCCCTGGAGGAGCGGAATTTAAGGGCGGCTCCATGGAGATGACAGAAGGAGCAACAGCTTATTTCCATGCAAGCCTGGAGCCGGGAGATTATGCCTGGATTGCAGAAATACCCGACCCGGCTGATCACGGGATGCTGAAAACCTTTACTGTAGAAGATGACAACGCTTCTGCATCCGCATATTAGCATCGTTTAACAATTTACATTCGGATGTAAATCACATGAAATCAAAATTATTTATGTCATGAAAAAAATAGGCATCATAGGCGGAGCCGGATTTATTGGAAGCTACATCACCAAAATTTTTTTGGAAGAAGATTTCACGGTAAAGACTTCAGTAACGGACCTTTCCAATAAACAGAAATACCTCCACCTGAAGAATTTACCGAAAGCATCCAATCTTGAAATAACAGAAATGAATGTATTGGAAACAGGCTCTATAAAAAAATTTTCGACCGGCTGTAAAATTCTGGTACACGGCGGGGCTCCTTTTCGGCTGGAAGTTAAAAACCCTCAAAAAGAACTCTTTTTACCAATAGTAAACGGAACTGAGAACTTTTTAAACGTCGTAAAAAATATTCCCACAGTGGAAAAAGTGGTAATCTTATCGTGTGTAAATGCCTACAATACATCTTTTCCACTACCTGCGGATGACAAAAGTCCGGATTATCTCTACACAGAGGATGATGTCCCATATATGCATGAGAATAATCACACATATTCCCAGGCCAGGTTTTATGCCGATCAAACTGTTCGCGAATTTACTGAAGCAAACCCTGAACTCGGTTTCGAAATCGTGAGTCTCTTCCCAACTTTTGTGATCGGCAAACCTCTGTCAGACAGAGATGATTCAATTTCTGTGAGAATACAAAACATGCTTAGGGATAATCCGGCATCCGATATTTTACCGGGTATGCTGCAGGAGAAGAAAGCAGAGCTTGCTATGGTAGACGTAAATGATGTTGCAAAAGCCGTTTTTAAAGCAGCTGCAAAAAGTGGTCTTCACGGTAAAAACTACTTTTTAAGCAGTGAAAGCTGGAAAGTCTCTGATTTATCTCGGATGCTAAACAACCGGAACCCTGCCGGCAAGCCATCTATAGCCTACAGTAATAAATTAGCTTCAAGCGTTTTGGGAGTGAATTTTAAACCGATCAATGAATCCCTGAATAATTCTGAAATGGTTCAGCCTGACATTAACTGATATCTCGTAATTGAATTATTGATTTTTGAAGTTGATATTTAATAACTATCTATATATTTAAATAAGGTAAGTGGTTGATTAACAATCTTTTAACAGAAAGAAAATGTTGCATTTTCACTTCTGTACAGTCTGAAATTCAATACTACTAATGTTTAGTCAACGATAAAAAGTCGGATGAAACCTGTCAGGTTTAGAGTTGATATGACACCACTCAATGATCACTAAATCACGAGTTTATTATGAAAGTCATTTTAAAATTCACACTTCTGTTTGCAGTATCCGCAGCTTTAATACATCAATTAAGTTACGCGCAGTCGCATTCAACTGAAGCAGATCATTCGGATCACTCAATAACCATTTTGGCCGAGGATTATGCATTCCAGACTCCAGATGAAATTCCTTCGGGATGGACTACTATTGAATTCACCAACGAAGGCAATGAAGATCATTTCCTTTTTATCGCGAAACCGCCGGAGGGTAAAACGTTTGATGATTATGCATCAGGCGTTCTGAATCCTTTTAATGATGTTTGGTACGCCCTCAGAGATGATGGAATCTCACAGGAGGATGCTTTTGGAAAACTGGTTGAAAGTTTACCGGAGTGGTTTTGGTCTGTTGAGTTTATTGGCGGGACGGGAATCATACCTGCAGGCGCTACAACTCAAATTACTCTCAATTTAAAACCCGGAATGCATATTCTCGAATGCTACATGAAAACCGAAGATGGAGAAATGCACAATGTGGAAGGCATGATGCGTGATATTAATGTGGCTGATTCAAAATCAGACGCCTCGCCACCTGACGCTGAAATAGCTATTATCCTCTCCAATTTTGAAATGGCTATTGATGGAGACCTTACTCCCGGCAAACATACCTTTTCCGTTCATGTTGCAGAGCATCCTGAGGATGGTTTTGGGCATAATGTGCATGTGGCACGAGTACAGCCGGATACGGATGTAAATGAAGTTTTAAGATATATGAATTTTATGGAAATTGACGGCTTGCAGACCCCACCTCCGGTTCAATTCATCGGTGGGATGCACATTATACCGCAAGGTGAAACCGGATATTTTACCGCAGACCTGGAACCCGGCCGCTACCTGTTTGTCTCAGAATATACAGGGCATTTAGGGGTAATGAAGGATATAGCCATCGAATAGAACGATTATAAATTCAAACCAAATTGACTTGCCCGATTAAAATGCTTTAACTCCGAAAATGATTCACGGAAGTTGAATTATTCATTCGGGTAGTCTAACATAATTTTGTAAAAACAAGGATGAATATTTTCAGGATTCTTACGCTGGCAGTTTTTATAACTGGGCTTTTTATTATAATAGTCGGTATTTCAGACAAACCGGCTCAATCTGATTATCAGAAAGAGGATCGTATTGCAGCCGGCCATCCGGTTCTGGAGAATCTCTCAACAGAACCCGGCATTGTGGAGGTGGAACTGTCTGCATCCAAAGAACGAATTTCGTTGGTGACGGGTGTTGAAACTGATGTCTATGCCTACAACGGCCGTGTACCCGGCCCGCTTTTGGAAGCATCTGAGGGTGACAGTGTAATCATTCACTTTAAAAACGATTTGCCCGAAAAAACTACGGTACACTGGCACGGCCTCCACCTTCCTTTTGTGATGGACGGCAGCCCGTTTCATCCGGTAGAGCCTGGCAAAACCTTTACCTATACCTTCAGAATTCATGAAGGAACAGCCGGAACCTATTGGTATCATCCGCACCCTCATCATCGAACTGCATGGCAGGTGGGAATGGGTCTGTACGGTGGCATCATTATTCGTGACCCCAATGACCCATTGCCCAATTCACTCACCGAGCAATTGTTGATTTTATCTGACAACCGATTTGATAAAGATGGCGAGATAATATTTGCCAAACCCGGTTCACGCCAGGAACGCGTGGACGATATGAATGGCCGCGAAGGGGATGTGCTTTTCGTGAATGATGAAATCATGCCGGAATTATCAATCCGCAGCGGGGAAGTACAGCGCTGGCGTATTGTGAATGCCTCCGGGGCCAGAATCTACCGTCTTGCACTTAAAGGGCATACCTTTACCCACATCGGGAGTGACGGCGGACTGTTTGAGCACCCTAAAGAAGTGGATGAAATCATTCTCTCAAATGGAGAGAGAGCTGAACTGCTTGTTCACGGGACCGGTGAGCCGGGAAGCAACGTAATCCTTAGGGATTTAGCGTATGATCGCTACATGCCGATGTTTCGACCATCAAACTGGGACGAGACAAATGATCTACTGACTCTACGATACACGGATGAAAACCCTATTCATGAGCCATTTGAAGTGCCGGAAACCCTGCGCAAAATCCCGGAACTGAATGTTGATGATGCCACCGAAACAAGAGTGATGAGGATGTCTAACGGTAAAATCAACAGTAAAACCATGGACATGAACCGTGTGGATGAAACCGCTGAACTCGGAGCTACGGAAATCTGGGATATCCGGAACCTCGTAGGTATGGATCACCCGTTTCATCTTCACGGCTTTCAATTTCAGGTGATTGACCGTAATGGTAACCCGGTCTCACAACGAAAATGGGAAGACACAGTGAACGTTCCCGGTTTCGAATCGGCCCGCTTCATCGTCCGGTATGACAATTACCCGGGTTTATGGATGTTTCACTGCCATATTTTGGATCACGAAGATCAGGGAATGATGGGGGTTTTAGAAGTGAAGTAAATGATAATCGACCTGTCAGCGTACCGAACGGAAGAGAGGTTCCTGACAGCGTCACGAAAGTGTAGGTCGAAGCTCCCGCTTCAACAGCGCTTTGAATTAAGAATAAACCGATAAATAACAAGATCAAGAAAGAACAAAAAAACGGAGTCAAATCATGAAAACTTACTTTAAACTACTAATCCTTTTGCTTCTAATTACTGCATGGACTTTAAATACGGGAATAGCACAGCATCACTCAGGTTCAGATAAATCGAACCATTCGAGCATGGTGGAAATTATTGCGCTGGATTATGCATTCGATGCCCCTAACGAGGTACCTTCAGGATGGACGACATTCCGCTTCTTGAATGAGGGTGAAGAGCCTCACTTTTTCGTGCCGCAAATTGTCACGGGAGGCAGATCGTACGAGAACGTGGTCAGAGAAATCTACCCGGAACTAACCGAAATATGGTATGCCTACAGGGATGGGGAGATCAGTTTTGATGAAGCGTCTGTGAAAATCGGTGAGCACTATCCGGAGGACTGGGGCTACGAATAGCGTGGCGGATCCGGCATATTGGCTTCCGGTCTGACCACAGAGGTGACGCTTTATCTGGAGCCGGGCAGCTATGTTCTGGAATGCTATGTAAAGACGGAAAATGGCGAATACCATGCCGACGAAGGCATGGTGAGAGAGCTTATCGTCACCGATGAGCAATCTACTATCCAGCCACCGGAGCCAGATATCGAAATCATACTCAGGGACTTCGAGATGACGATCGATGGCGAGTTCACGCCTGGCCGCCATACGGTAGCGGTTCATGCTGCTGAGGGATACGGTCAAAACGTTCATCTCGCCCGCTTGGAGTCCGATGCGGATGCCGGGGCCGTTGCGGAGTGGATGCACTGGTTTCATATCGATGGCCTGCAAGTGCCGGCACCGGCTACATTTGTCGGTGGCATGCACGCACTGCAGGTAGGTGCGACCGGCTATTTCACCGTCGATATCGAGCCCGGCCGATATGTCTTCGTCTCCGGGTTTGATTTCGAGAGCCAGCACGTGATGAAGGATCTCACAATTACACCGTAGCTACTACAGCAGTCAATATCACATATAAATTTCTATGCAAGCCATAAACCAACCGTCCATGAAAAGAATTCTGATACTTATAGTCACTACTGTTTTTTTTATATCGTGTACTGTAGCCGATTCCAGTAATGGGTCGTTTTATTTTGAGACAGGAGATCCCGGTCTGCATGGCTTCCATGTTGACTCTCTTGAATCGGCCACCCGCTTTCTTGCAGAAGCCGTTGAGAAACAGTGGATACCTGGCGCTGTTGCAATGATTATAAAAGATGGCACGATTGTCTATGAAGAAGCAGTCGGGTTCAGCGACAGGGAAGAAGGAATTTCTATGCAAACAGATAACATATTTCGCCTTGCCTCCCTTACTAAGCCCATTACTTCTTTTGCAGTACTCATGCTCTACGACCGGGGAATGCTGGATCTGCATGATCAGGTCTCCATGTATCTTCCGGAGTTTTCCAACGCAACCGTTGTGCAGTCAGTCGATTTTGCCGACAGTACCTGGACAGCACGGCCTGCCTCCCGGGAGGTGACAATTCATGATCTTTTGACCCATACATCAGGCATTACATATGGATTTATGGACTCTACAATGAGTGCCATTTATAAAAAAGCCAATGTGCCGGATTTATTTGATTTGGATGGCAGAAGGATTGAAGAGTCTATCTCTGCTCTCGGATCACTCCCTCTTCAGCATGATCCTGGTGAAATGTGGACATATGGACTGAATATAGATGTACTTGGCAGAATAGTTGAAGTGATTTCCGGTGAGGCACTCGATCATTTTTTCCGTTCGGAAATATTTGATCCGCTTGAAATGAACAGCACATGGTTTTATATCCCGGAAGAATCAGCAGATCGCCTTGCGCCGCTCTACCATCACCCTGAATCTAACACACTGGAAAAATTAGCACAGTATTCACTTGGAGATGATGTGTCTATTAACACAACCGATTATTATATCGGCGATGGTACGTTTATTTCAGGTGGAGGTGGACTGGTCAGCACAGCAAGAGATTACCAAAAGTATATTCAGATGATCGTAAACGAGGGGCATTTAGGTGACACCCGACTGATCAGCAGCAATACTGCACGGCTGCTCTTTGAGAATCAAATTGGAGATCTCAGGTTTCGTGAAGATGGAATGAGTTACGGATACCAGGTAAACCTTGAAGACGGTGATCTTCGCAATGGGCGTAAACCAGGCCGGCTCGGTTGGGGCGGTTTATTTCAGACGACTCACTGGATGCTTCCATCTGAGAATTTGACTGTTGTTCTCATGTCGCAGGTCAACCCATCGCTTCACAGGGCAGAACTTCACAACGGATTTGAACAACGTGTTAATAATTCACTTAACTGAGTATTTAGCAAACACGCAAAAAATACTCACAACCAAATAAAGAAGACAGGATGCCAAATTTACGAAGAAATTTAATGTACGCCATACCAATCATCATAATGAGCATAGGTTTTGGCCTTTTTGGAGCCGACAAGGTAGCCGGACAATCTCCGGAAACTGTTGTTCATGTGGAGGCTTTGGATCACGCTTTTGACGTTGAAGCACCTAATGAACTTCCATCCGGATGGATCACAATTATTTTTAGTAACCAGATGGCCAGTTTTAACCATGAGATAAGTTTGGTGCAGCTTCCCGATGGAGTTGCTCATGAGGATTATCTTACGGATTACATGATCGCCTGGGAAACCTTATTACGTGAATACCAGGAAGGAGTTGTAGAGCGCTCCGGAATAAGCGGCAGGGTAAATGAAATGCTGCCCGCCTGGTCAGGTGACGTCCATTATGTTAATGGTCGCGGACTGGTATCTCCCGGCAGAACTGCAGAAAGAACGACTTACCTGAAACCGGGTAAATATTTGTTGGTCTGCTGGATGAAAACGGAGGATGGAATCATCCATATTATGGAGGGAATGCACTGGGAGTTCACGGTTACGGATGAAGCTACAAACAGCCCTGAACCCAATCCGGAATCACGGATTACCCTGCACGAAAAAGAAATTGAAGTGGATTGGGAGCCGAAAAAAGGAAAACATGCTTTTGCACTTGAATTAGGCCTGAATCCTGAAGGCCAATCCCATCACAACAATGTACACCTGGTGCGAATGGAAGATGGAACAGACCTGGATAAAGTGAACGAATGGATGGATTGGTACAAAATTGGCGGATTGAGATCACCCTCTCCTTTTGAATTTCTTGGAGGCCTTGGATACGTAAGTGAAGCAGAGACCGGATACTTTGGTCTGAACATAACAGAACCCGGAGAATATGCATGGGTTGTGTTTGTTCCCCGCGGCAAGGGGCTCTATAAAACTTTCACAATAGATTGAGTTGAAACCGATACACATTTGTCGGACGGGGGCGTCCGACTTACTTAACACATAAATAACAATATCATGCAAAAACAATACACTTAATCACTCCTATTCATAAGGTTCACACTTATTTTAGCCCTGGTACTCTTTGCTTCATCATGTCAGCAGGCTAACCATGAAATGGCCGCAAGCCAGAGCAAGGAGGTTGCCATGCAGTATATTGAGGCCTATAACGAACAAGACTGCACTGGAGACAATTTTTAAGGATCCATTTATATCATACGAAGAGGAAGAATCACTTGATTCATTTTTGGACACAATTCGGAGTTGTGGAGAGTCCGTATCCTGAAGAGTAATTCAGGTTTTTATAATTATTCTTGTCGGGTCAGAAAAACATTATGATTATGTAGAGGCTGTGCCACCCGCATCAACACTGCAGTAACTCGCTTTAATCAGTTAGAGCTTAACCAGAATCAAACAGAGGAGTCTTATCATAAAGACATTTTTCAAACTATTAACCATCTCATTTCTCATCAATTTAGGAACTTTAACGGCAGCAATTGCGCAACACCACTCTGCCACAGATAAACCTGAGAATGCAGGCATGCTGGAAATAGTCGCCACTGATTACGCCTTCGATGCCCCAGAGAAAATTCCCTCGGGCTGGACGACCATAGAGTTCATCAATGATGGAGAAGATCCTCACATGCTTCTGTTCCACCTACTCCCGGAGGGAAAAACATTAGATCACTTTGCCGGGGAGCTGTACCCGCCGGTGAATGAGTGGTGGATGGCAGTCAGAGATGATGGTATGGATCCGTCAGAGGCACGCCAGGTAGCAAATCTACCGGCATGGTTCGGTGACGCGCAATGGATGGGAGGCGCCGGTTTCATAGACCCAGGGCTATCCACCAAGATCACCATGAAGCTGCCACCCGGCACCTACGTGATGGAGTGTTATGTCAAAACAGAGGATGGAGAACTTCACGCCATGGAAGGAATGCTGCGCGAACTCACTGTGACTGACGAGCGCTCGGAAGCAACCCCTCCCGAAGCGAATATCGACATCACGCTCTCCAACTACGAAATGGATATTTATGGCGACCTGACACCCGGCAGCCACACCGTAGCGGTCCACTTCGCGGAGGGCTCGAACCACAACGAGCACGTCGCTCGTCTCGATTCTGATGGAAGCGTACAAGACGTACTGGACTGGCTCCCCTGGCTTGAACACGACGGACTGTGGCCTCCCGCTCCGGCTACTCTTCTCGGAGGTATGAACATCCTGCCGGAAGGTGAAACGGGCTACTTCAAACTCGACCTCGAGCCTGGCCGCTACCTATTTGTTTCCGAGATGACAGGTCGCGCAGGTGTGCTGGAGGAGGTGACTATCGAGCCGTAAGGTCAGGGAATGATGGGTGTAGAGGTAAAGTAACCGACCTGCCAAATAACTGAAACATGACTACACAAAACATATTATTACACTTTTACACTATAATTATAAGTCTCATTACCTGTATGGTGCTGGTCGTTTCATCATGTCAGCAAGCAGACCGTGGAACGGCTGCATCCCAATATGAGGAGCTTGCCATGCAGTAAACCGAGATCTCCATTTCTTCGCAATGAGAAAAGCTTTGTCATTGGCAATGTTCATCGATTGATCGCGGATGATAGATCCTGCACCCTCCCTGGAAAGTGAGGGATGACAGTAGTGATCTTACTTTTCTACCAATATCATCACAGATCAACGACTACTGCTTCAAAATAGAGTGATCGCCGATATGAATCTCCCCTTTGGCTCCGTGCGCTTCTGCGTGATTTCCAATGGTTGAGCGATTCAAATCACATCCATCAAGCTGTGCGTTGCTCTGAATGATTGAGTTCTTCAGCGTACTGTTTTTTATTTTTGTACCGGCTTCCACTGTTACATTTGGCCCGATCGTACTTCCGCTAATCTCCACGCCTTCGCCAAAATAGACCGGCGGGTGAATGGTGGTATTTTCATAATCATCCTCATTATAGGAGTGATCTTCTTTCTTCATGATCTCACCCGTAGTATCGAGCCAGGCGGGGAGAGTACCGCAATCGAGCCACTCTTCAACCGTGGCTTTTTTGAATACGTTGCCATCTTTCAATAGTCGGTC
>LKNA01000101.1 GCA_001564065.1 Chitinophagaceae bacterium T5-Br10_B2g13 | reverse complement strand
GTCATCGAAGTTGATAGTTAAAGCATAATCAACTCTTCCAAATACCGCTGTCACCTCTTTCCCTGAGTCAATTTCTATTGTAACCGGATTGTCTTCACCGCTTACATCTTCTTCCCAATGAGAAAAGTACCACCCGTCGTCGGGCACGGCTGTGAGCTCCACCACTGTACCCTCTTCATACTCTGTTGTTTTTTGCTTTTGTACGGATTCCTGAACTAAACCGCCACCCTCAACATTGATCGTTAACGGATATTCTCTGACAACAAACAGCGCGCTTACTGACTTATCCCTGTCTAAAATGACATTGGAAGGGTTGGCCGTCCCTAAGTGATCCCCGCTCCATCGATCAAAAACCCAACCATCATTGGCAGTAGCTGAAAGACGCACAGACTCTCCATCCTCAGCCTCAGCGGATGATGGTGTTACCATTCCCGCTTCAGATGGCTCAGCCGTTACCGATAAATTATACACCGGCGTACTTTCTGTGGAGCAGGAAATGAAAATTAATAGCAATGTTACTGAAAGAAGCAGCAAATTTCGCATGTTGTATACCGATTACTTTTAAGGCAGCACCAACTCTCTTGTGCCAAATAGAATGTTTAGTGATAGAAGAGCTATCATCTTATTTTTAGTTGAAAACAGGTCCAACTATTCATTTAACTAAAGCTTTAAAAAGAAGCTTTAAGCTATTTGAATATTGGCTGCAAACATGAAGTAGAAGAAAAGGATAAGCATGGAAACACGCAAAAAACAATGCTCTCACATACAGATTGGTCTATCACACTATTTTAACTGGTGATATATTAAATTTATCAGTAAGAAAGCTTCGGATAAATAAGAGTTAAATGTTCTTATTTGAAACTTACTTTTGTCGTTATCTCTGCAACTCGTTTTCCCAGCTGGTAACCTTTTTCCAAAAATTGATCCGAAATTTCATCAGGTGAAATCACATCAAATGGCGGCTCACCCGTCACGGCAGATGCACCAAACGGCTGCGTCCAATCCGGACCTCCAACCACGATCATACCAAACACCAGCATACTCTGTAAAATGTTCATCTGAACGATCTCCTCTCCCGCTGATATTCCTCCGGCAGTCACAAAAGCAGCACCTATTTTATCTTTCAGCGGCTGCCCTTCAAACGGCCAGGATGCGATAAAGGCTGAAATTTTGGGTGAGACGTTTGCATTATAAACCGGACTTCCTACGATAATGGCATCGGCCTGAATCAAATCCTCTTCCAAAACATCTTCAACCGGTTTCATCATAACGTGGACTCCCTCCACCGCTAGCACCCCTTTCTCCACTGACTGAGCCATCCGTTGTGTATTCCCTGTCTCGGAGTGATATACTACTAAAACCTGAGCCTGGGCGAACACTTGATGACTCCAAAACAAGAAAAACAGCAACAGTATGTATTTAATCATCTGTTTCATTAATTACCGAAAGGAATAGTTACGCCCAGCCATGGTACACCGATAAAATCAAAATTGGCAAGCGGTGTGGCCAGTCCAAAATCTACGGCAAATCTTTCCGGTGCCCATCTGCCGCCAAAAATACCTACTCCGCTCTCTTCAATGCCCGGTAGAAAATAAATTTCAGCCAGCCATTGAATATTCATACTCGATCTGTAAAGACCGCTTATGTTAATGAGTGGCGTGTTCGACCATGTTCCTCCCGCATATGCGTAACCCAATCCAATGGTTAGATTTTTATCCCGATCACCTATTGTCGTATTCCCATAGAAAAGACCAAATCCACCGGAATCTTCCCCTATTACACCGCCAATTAACGCACCTGCACCTAAATGAAGATTATCATTAGAAACAGGTATGGAGAGCTTTGGCAATATCCAGAATGGAACCGCTGCAGTTCCAAACAAAAAAATGGGAATAGTCCCTGCTCCCAATGAGAAGTTATCCGAAACACCGTAGTTCAAATTATTAAAAAGAATCCATGCATTTTGGTAGTAGCCGCTTCCCTTCTTTAATCCAATGGCATTGGGTGCAAAAAAGTAACGGGTACCTTGCGGGTTTTCAAACCAGTATTCCCCGTCTTTGATTCGATCAGGATCTATTACCTGTAAATTTCTGATATTTGATTTTTGAACCGTAATTTCACCGATTCCTTCCACCCGCAATACAATTTGAGTATCCGTTTCTTGCTCGATCACTCCGAGCAGAATATTTCCATCCGTTGTGGTAATCCGAACGGTGTCGCCTGTTCGATCCTGTGCAGCTACAGAATTGTAAGCGCTTAAAATCAGAACCACACTAAACATTAAGAAGAGTACTCTAAACATTTTCATCATATCCATGGGGTTAATTGACAGGCCCAAACTTTGTAAGTAAAAGAAAAGCAATTCAGGTAAAATTGAAAAAGTTTGTTTCAAATCAACTTAAATCAGTCCCCACCAAGCAGAAAGATTCAATGGTTCATGAAATAATAGAATCATTCTTTTGATTCCCTGTTTGATCAATGTAATACACTGCTATCCAAAATAACTCATGAATAATAAAAGAAGATTAAAACCCGAGTAACATTTCATTCATTTCTCGCAGAGTTACGCAGATGGATTGCTGAGTCTCGCAGAGATTCTGCGTAAATCTGCGGTTAAATCAGCGACACCCTGCGAGAACCAACAATATGACCTAAAGAGGATCCTCAAAACTCAATTCCGCATCCCGCTTCGCTCAATCAGCTCCTTCGCGCTGCTGAGTGCTGAATCTGTAATCTCTTCACCACTCATTAAGCCTGCCACTTCGCGGATGTGCTCTTCTTCAGTAAGCGATACAATTTTGGTAATGGTTCTCTCTCCCTCTTCCACTTTCTCCACCTTGTAGTGTTTGTGCGCCTGACTCGCAATCTGAGGCTGATGCGTAATCGCCACAATCTGGCAATACTCTGATAATTTCCGCATCTCGCGGCCTACTTTTTCCGAGATATGTCCGCTAATTCCCGTATCGATCTCATCAAAAATCATCACCGGCAGGTGGTGTTCCTTCGCCAGAATCGACTTTAGCGACAGCATCACCCTGCTAATCTCACCACCCGATGCAATCTTAGCCAACGGTTTTGGAGACTCTCCCTTGTTTGTTGAAATGAAGAAAGACACCTCATCGCAGCCGTCGGCCGTACACTCAACCGGAGTACCATCAACCGCAAGCCAGCCGGAGCCGCCTTTCATCCACTCCACGCTCACCTGGAAACGACCATGTTCGATACCCAGATTTTTAAGAGCATCGGCGATATCATCTGAAAGCTGGCTACCAACCTGAACTCTGATCTCATGCAGGTCAATCGCCTTCTCTTTCAGAATTTCAGCCTGATCCGAAATCTTCTTCTCAATCCGCTCGATCTCCAGATCAAAATTCTCTGCTACATTCAGTTCCGACTTGATCTCATTGTAATACTTGATCAATTCCGGAACATCCCGCTGATATTTTTTCTGAAGCCGGTTCAGTTCTGATTGACGCTGACGCAGAGTCTCCAATCGTTTTGGATTAAACTCAATCCCTTCTCGATATCTCTCGGCAAACTGAACGGCCTCCTGAATGCTTATGCGGGCGGTGGTCACCTCCTCCAGGTAGGTTTGAAACTCCGGCTCAATTCGTGACATATCTTCCAGATGCATCTTAATGGTATTAAGCAGTTCCATCAGGCTGATATCGTCTCCGCTACCGATCTCGGCAATAGCTGTGGCTTTTCGGTCCAAATCCTCGGCATTATCCAGAAGGTTCATCTCCGCCTCCAGCTCCTCCTCTTCGTGTGCGTCGAGCTCTGCCGCCTCCAGCTCCTTCACCTGAAACTGATAGAGCTCCATCTTTTCGTTCAGGTCCCGCTCCCGGCGTTTCAGTTCCCGAAGCTCCTTCTGCAGATCCGACATTTTCTTATACTCGGTTCGATATGCTTTCAGTACCGGTTGAACCGAATCGAACTGATCAATCACTCCCTGATGGTTCTCCTCCTTCAGCAGCATCTGGTGATCGTGCTGCCCGTGCAGGTCCACAAGCTGATCCCCCACCTCTTTCAGTACGGAAATATTAACCGGTGTGTCGTTAATAAAAGCACGACTGCCGGTTTGACGAATTTCACGCCTCAGGATAAGCTCCTTCGACACTTCCACTGCACTCTCTTCAAGCAACTCAAACAGCTGTTCGTTCTGCCCTACAAAGATGGTCGCTTCCGCAATGGCTTTTTTAGCTCCCTGGCGGATCACTTCAGTATCGGCCCGCTCACCCAGAATCATATTCAGTGCACCGATAATAATCGATTTACCTGCACCGGTCTGACCGGTCATGATATTAAGACCTTTCTCAAACTGAACATCCAGTTCGTCAATCAGTGCAAAATCTTTGATGTAGAGGGATTTGATCATGTCCTTTGGAATTTTGAATGAGGAATGATGAATGACAAATTATGAATGTTGAATTTTGAGTTTATAATTTTTAAAAAATCACATTGCTCATCAAACAGACTAAATCAACATTCATTTTTCAATAGTGACTATTTGTTCAATGACTCAGAAGTTGTTTTAACAATCGAGGTTAAAATAGAGTTTATTTCATTGATTTCGTTGAAATATTCTTTTGGAACATTGAGAATTTTACCTTTTTGAATAAGTCTCATCCAATATCGGGTTTCTCTTGCTTCCCTGGATGCAATACCCATTTTATAATTAAAATCCTTTCTAGAATAGGCTGCAGTAGATTCTTCAACATTTGCTCCAATACTCGTTCCGCATCTTAAAAGTTGGCGCGCTATATCAAATTCTTTAATCCCTTTAAGTTCACGATACAGTGTAATAACCATCAAAGAGAATTCAAATGACTTATCTAAAATTACATTATCCGATTTACCCATTTTGCCCCCTATTTAATTCAACATTCAAAATTGAAAATTCAACATTTAATACTGATTTATATATAAGAGGGGAAATTCAGATATTCCTTACAACGAATCTTTTTCAGAGCTGGAAAGAAGAACTTTCAGATAGATCGCGATAACAATCAGACCGATGAATGTGATGACTATTTTTGACAGCAGCCACCCGTTGTTGATTAAATCCATAACCATCGGTTCAGCAAAAACCAGTCCTGCCATAACTACCATCAATCCAAAGCTCTCCGGCAGGCGGTACGGCACATCCATCACATTTTTGCTGTAGACTCCCAGCGTTGTTGCCATCGCTCCGTAGCTGAGCAGCGTAGCCACCGCAGAGCCGGTCATACCGAAGTAGGGAATCAAAATCAGGTTGGCTATGATCGTTACAGCTGCACCCATCAAAGTGATTTTATAGAACACCCGGGTTTTCTCTTTGATAAACACCCCCGATGAAAAATTGATATACCATCCGTGGAACCAGTATGCCAGGAGCAGGAACGGCACAATTTCCAGACCGCCCCAATAGGCGCTGTCAATCAGCGTTGCATTTGTGCCCGGAATCGGAATCGCCACGATCTGCTCCTTTAGCAGCGCAACGCCGAGGAATAGCAGTGCCGAAAACGCGTTGTACCAGATAAACGCCTGACCAAACAACTTTCGCGACTCCCCATCTTTTGCATGACGCATAAAAAACGGCTGCCACGCCATCCGGTACATCTGTACAAGCAGAAGCATAAAAACCGCCAGCTTGTAACAGGCATTGTAAATCCCAACAATATCTTCCGGAGTTGTACCCATCCCGTAAAGCCGCTCGGTATTTGCCGGATCCATTGCATTCAGAAGAAAGCGATCCAGCATCTCATTAATCACAAATCCAATACCGGATGGGACAAACGGCCAGCCAAATTCAAACGCAGTTCTCATCCACTGCTTGCTGAATGAGCCTTTCAGCAGATCGGCCGTGGTAATCCAAACCAGAATGGTCATCACAAACGAACCGGCCAGATTGGCAAAAAAGACCGCTTCAATTCCCCAGCCAAGAGATAGAATCAGATAAAAGTTAAGAGCCAGATTGATCAGCACATTCAACGTCTTCAAAACCGCAAACAGGTAAGCTCTTCTGGTCAATCTAAGCTCCGCCATCGGTACAATCGAAAGCGTATCAAACCAGAGAATTCCAATCATCATCAAAAAGATGACCGACGTCTCTTCGCCGAGATTCAACAATGGTAACAGAGCCGGCATCGTGAGATAGAAAATCAGGCAGAGAAGTGAAGCAAATATCAGGAGCCCGGTCTGCAAGGTCTTGAAAACGGCGGGTGCCTCTTTTCGATTTTCGGCATAACGCAGGTAAGCCGATTCCATCCCGAACGTAAATACCACATTCAAAAAGGCGATAGCAGCGTACACCAGACCGATCACGCCATACTGTGCCGTGTTGAATACGCCGGTATGCAGCGGGACCAACAGATAGTTGATAAACCTCGCCAGCACACTGCTGATGCCGTAGATAAGAGTATCGGAAAAGAGTTCCTTTAGCTTTTGCACAGGTTATTTTTTAGCCAGGATTTTCAGCGCCGCTTCCACACCCAGCAGATAGCTGTCCACGCCAAATCCGGTAATGATTCCATTCATCGCTTTTCCGGTAATGGATCGCTCACGAAACTCCTCGCGTGCATGAATGTTCGACAGGTGTACTTCCACTTTGGGAATATCAAGAAGTTCCAGCGCATCGTGGATGGCAACCGAAGAGTGGGTAAATCCGCCCCAGTTGGCGACCAATGCGTCGGTTGAGTCTGTCCGGGCGTTCTGTATAGCGTCGATCAGTTCACCTTCGTGATTGCTTTGAACAAAATTGAACTCAATTCCGGGAAAGTTCTCTTTTAGTTTCTGTTCAATACCGGAGAGTGTATCTGATCCATAAACTTCAGGATCACGCTTTCCGAGAAGATTTAGATTTGGCCCGTTCAGTACAAGAATTTTCATTTATTAAATCTCCACAGCTTTAGAAATCAGTGTGGCCAGCTCACTCATTCGATCTTCCGATACGTCCACTTTCCGTTTCAGTGAAACTTCCTGGCTCTCTTTATAGATAGGCACCAGGTGGATATGAGCGTGAGGAACTTCCAGACCTTCCACGATCACTCCCGTTCTGATTGGGTTTAAGGCTTTGTCCAAACCAGCGGCCACTTTCTTTGAAAAGAGCATCGTTTCACCCAAAAGCTCATCCGGCAGATCAAAAACGTAATCAATCTCTTTCTTGGGGACTACTAATGTATGCCCTTCTGCTATCGGGTTGATATCTAAAAAAGCAATATGAGAATCATTCTCGGCAATTTTATGACAAGGAATCTCACCGTTGATGATTTTAGTAAAAATTGTGGCCATGGTTATATCCGTTTTCTGAAAATTAAACGATTTATTCAATCTTCATGTTCTGTTTATACAAATGTAACAACTTCAAATCACAAATTAAGAGATGTTCTTATCTCGCTCAAAAAGCTTTTACTGACTATAAATATTTCTGTAAAAAAGTTTAAGATTCGGTTTGATTTTATCTTCATTGAATTCTTATCTTTTGAGTCTTGCAACATTTGCTGAATCGGTAGCTCAGTTGGTAGAGCAACGGCCTTTTAAGCCGTGGGTCGAGGGTTCGAGCCCCTCCCGATTCACGACTCTTTTATGAGTTACTCACATTTTTAATGACTCTCTCTTGATTAACCTCAGTCGGCTGATACCCGGCTGGGGTTATTTTTTTTGGAATAACTCTCAATCAACAGTTACATAAGGCCTCATTCTGGCAAGAGTGGCTGGGCCAATTCCCCGTACATCGGTCAACTCATCAACATCAGTAAACCCTCCTTTTTCTACACGGTACTCAATGATTCTGGAAGCGATGGCCGGGCCAACCCCTACTATTGCCTGAAGTGTCGACTCATCAGCGATATTTATATTAATGGGAAAACTCACAATCACATCCGCTGCATCACTGCCCAATGCAACTCGTGAGATTTTCTCCCCAACTCGTTCCGGCTCAATCCACATCCCTTTTGCACTTTCACGTGCATGCTCAGTGTATTCCTGAAAAGCGGAAATTGAGTCAGGATGTTGCCGGTAGTAGCGTGTCCACTCTCCAAACCCATTTAGCAAAAGCTCTCTGTTCACATCGGTAATATTTCCTTCACTATCCCTAACCTGCACATATGCTATATAAGAACCATAACTTGCATCCGGCTTATTACCATAGGGACCAAAAACGCGCGCCTCTTTCCCTTCAGCCAGCCGTGCCAAAAACTCAGCTGCCTCTGCCGCGAAAAACTCTGAACTGTCCGGACCGGCGAAAACTCTTGGAGTATTTACTCCCAAAAATCTAACCGGATACCCAAACCGGCGGGCTATCTCAATTTCGAACCTGCTTCCATCACGTACCTCCATGACCGGGTACCACTCCCCGGCATCCACGTGTGGTACGGGCCTCTCCATCTCTCCGGTGGCGCGTTTCATAGCCCCCATAAAATCCTGATAATATTGATTAGCAATCATGTGATTGTGAAAAATCAGTAGATTTTCGTCGTTATTCTCTTCAGCATTAGTCGAAAAGTTATAAGAGCCGGCAACCGCTATTCCGCGATCATTTTCGTGTGGCATGGTTACATCCATCAGCATCACTTTGTGGTGCAGTGTCCTCAGTTCACGTGCCGGGCGAATATTTCTATTTCCGAGCTGAGCTTCCGCTGTTGCCCATATGGCTCCTGTGTTTCTGTACCGTGCATAAAAGCGCGGATCGATCAGCCCCTGGAGCGTAATCTGATCAGAAAACGATCGATGCCACATTAACCGGCTTAATGGAATGTTCGGTGTAATAGCAAAAGCTAAAAAATTCACATCCTGCTCAACATAGTTTTCAATTAGTTCATACAGTCGGTTAGCAATAGATGGTTTGGTTCTATCTCTGTTGATAGGTGAAAAGTAGAGCTCAACCCTGGTCGTGTCTACATAAAAAACAGTTTCGCCGATATATCTCTTGTCCTTATGGTACCGTGCACGGTTCGGATCGGGCCGATCACCTTCACCTCCCCACAGCTAATTAAACTCTCTGTGATAGGCCTCTGCAATTCCACTGTCTTTTATTACAATTGTATTGTTTGAGTTGATGGGGCCTGTATACGTTAAGTTCATAGAGCCCGTCCAGACATAGTAATCATCCGGATCATCGCTCAGAATATCGATCACAGCAAATTTATGATGCATATCATAGCTGGCGCCGGTAAGTATTCGCTCTGTCATGGAGCCATCCGGAGCAATTACAACCCCTGCATCATCGATAGTGTAAATTCCTGCTTCGGCAAGCATTCCCCACATCTGTTCGCCAAGTTCCCGATTTCTGAATCGATTGTAGTGATCCGTAGCTACTCTTACCCTCACACCCCGTCCGGCCGCATCCACCAGTGCTTCTCCCACCCGGTGGTGCTCCAGATTGTATATAGCTAAATCGATGCTATACTGTGCTTGATCAATCAACTCAATGAGAGTCTGCAGTAAATCGGCCTCATCATATATCCAATTCCCCTCTTTTGCCACGGAGTGATCGCCAGGCATATTGAAATAGACCTCAATCCACTCTACAGAACTGGTATCTGCCTGCTGGCCAAAAGCAGAAGAAATATGAAACAATACAACTATCAGAGGAACAACTGTAAATTTCAGAATATTCTTCATAGCGTGTTTTTATCAAACTTTTTGTATCTGCCCGATATTTAACCTAATTTCAGATTAATATCTATCTAATGCTATGAAAACCCATTACTTAAATCCACTTCGCTGGAAACGATCTATACTGGCCGGGACCTTTGTAGGCTTTATAGCCATATGGTTTCTGTTTATCGACACCTACAGTGTGTTTACGAGAGTTCAGCTCAATTTTAAAAAAGATGAACTCATTGAAAAAACAGAAGATTACAGGCAACAAACTGCCGAACTTGAAAAGAAAATCGAAGAGCTCGAAAATAATCCTGACCTCCTTGAAAAGATTGCCCGCGAAGAGTATGGTATGAGAAAACCGGACGAAAAAGTTTACCGCATAAAAAACGCTGAATAAGCAACTCATTTGCTCAATTTTCACTATTTTCGAGCTTTCCTTCCAAAACACTTAAATGAGATTTTATGATATCCATCGGGATTGACTTAGGAGGCACAAACATCAAGGCAGCACTGGTTGACAAAAAAAAAGGCTTCCTGAAAACCACTTCAATTCCTACGCAAGCAGAACAGGGTAAAGAGCACGTTTTTGACCGAATTGCTTTGGCTGTAAAAGATTTGATTGAAGAGCACGATGCAAAGCCAATTGGGGTTGGAATGGGGCTGCCCGGTATGGTAAGCCTGGATCGAAAAACGGTTAAAAATCCCCCAAACCTACCCGGCTGGAAAGTTGAAAATGTAGCTACTGAAATTAAGAAAAGAACCGGATTCGATTGTGTGATAGAAAATGACGCCAACCTCGCAGCTCTGGGGTCAGCACATTTTGGCGCCGGGGTTCCATTCTCCCACTTCATTATGGTAACGTTGGGGACCGGTGTTGGTGGCGGGATAATAATTGACAACAAAATTTACCGCGGCACAACAGGTATGGCAGCTGAGCTCGGTCATGTCATCATCAACTACCACGGCCCGCTATCAAACAGTAACACCCGGGGCGGGGTTGAGGCCTACCTTGGGCAGAGATTTTTAAGCCGCTTCGCCGCGGATACAATTCGGCAAAACCCGGAAAATCCTCTTTATAAAAAGTTTAATAAAAATTTTTCACAGCTTGAACCCGTTGATCTATACCACGCCGCCGAAGATGGAAATGAGCTCGGGATTGACATTTTAAGACAGGCCGGTGAGAAACTGGGATATGCAATAGTGAACTACATTCATATTCTAGATATTCGTAAAATTATCGTAAGCGGCGGGGTTTCACAGGCCGGAAAATGGCTCCTTGAACCGGCCAAGCAGACTGCCATTAAGTATCTGATGCCACCGTTTCGCGAAGACTTTGAGATTATACACGAGTCACTCGGTAATGATGCGGCTTTGCTTGGTGCAGCCAGTCTTGCGTTCGAAGAACTCCGTTGATTAGCTTTATGCATGCAGAACAGCCCATTCACAAATCACAAGCTTTTTCGGGTCGGGATACTCCTACTCTTCTTCCTGCCTTTTTGGTTTGATGTTTCTGCACAAGCTGTTTCAGATACATTGCAAACGGCTATCCGAGACACCATACCTCCGGCCGTTACCGACACCATACCCCGAAGTGCTGAAAGAGATACAACACTACTTCAGGATGCGCGTGAACAAGTTTCGGGTGAGGCTACAAGACAAACACCGCAGAACAGACAGGCCGATCGGCAGGCAGCCCCGGACGCCGTAAACTTTCAGGCCAGAGATTCCCTAACCTTCAATTTCAGAAATCAGCGCGTTGCCAATCTCTACGGCTCAAGCAATGTAAAGCATACAAACGGTGAGCTGAGTGCAGGAAAAATAGAACTCGACCTGAATATGAGTCAGGTTGAAGCAAGGGCCGAAAACCCGCAGGATACACTATCCTACCCGATACTTCGCAGGCAACAGGATGAGATGAGAAGCACACGTATTCTTTTCAATTACGAGACCGAAAGAGGTAAGTTTGAAGTTGCCGAAATAGAGATTGACGATGGATACCTGATTGGTACGAAAGTAAAAAATGTGTCGAGAAACGAGGTGTTTATAGAGGATGGAATCTACTCCACCTGCCCGCCCGATCACATGTATTATTATATACAGGCCGACCGGATGAAGGTAGTAGACGAAGAGGAGGTCTTTTTTACCAATGCAAGACTATTTATCCTTGATATTCCCTACCCGCTGGTATTTCCTTTTGGCTACGTTCCTGCAGGTATTGAGAGCAGGCGTTCGGGACTGCTGGAACCCACCTATGTTTACCAGAATACATCCGCACGCGGAATCGGTTTGCAAAATCTTGGCTGGTTCCAATACTTCAACGACTATTTTACCGCCCAGACATCATTCGATCTTTTTACATCCGGCACCTTTTTTAATGAATCCCGCTTTCAGTACAGAAATACCGGGCAGTATAACGGCTCGTTAACTTTGGGTTATTCTCGCGAAAGAGGGCTGGAGCCAACGGATCTCGGTTTTACGGAAACCACAAGCAAGCGGTTGTCTCTTACGCATGACCAGCAGCTTTCGCCCTATGCAAACCTGACGGCTAATGTAAACCTGCAAACATCAAACTATTTCAGGCGAAACTCTTTTGATCCGGACGAGCGAGCCAGAACCAGCAGTAC
>LKNA01000100.1 GCA_001564065.1 Chitinophagaceae bacterium T5-Br10_B2g13 | reverse complement strand
TACTTTTATATGCTTTAGCAACAATATCTGTTGAAGGGAAATTTATATAACCCGGTCCTTTAATTTTTAATTCTGACAGTTCACTAAATATTTTATTCTTTACTACACATGAAAATTTCGTTCCAAAAATATTATATTTTTCTTCGGGTATCACTAAAAATTTCTTGAATTTATACTTTTTTTACTGAATATGATGATGAGAAATTAAATACACAAAGCTTACTCATTATCTGTGTTTAGTAGATTTGATATATGAAGCTAATAAAGGGAATTTTTTTATAAACAATATCTTAAACTTATTTTTTAAATTCATTTCACTAAATAGAATTGACTTAAAACTTGGCTTCTTTTGAGTGGCTAATTGTAAATAAGTTTTCATATCAGCCAAAAGAGAAATTAATTCTGCTTTAGTAGGCCAAAACATTTCATAGTTACTGATTATAAATTCTACATATTTTAATCTTCTTTCAGATCGAAAGATTACAGCATCGTTATTAAAATTAAAAATTCCCTTAAAAGTTTGACTATCATGCTGTCTGTAGGAGTAAAGTTTTTTATTCACATAGAGAATATCTTTAGAATGCTTTTTTATCATTAGCGAAAACCACAGATCTTCATATGGCAACTCTTCTGGAATTGGGAAAATCTTTCGGGCAATTACATCATCAACTGTCCAAGTCCATCTTGGTAAGCTATTGAGGTTTTCTAAACTATCCTGATATTTTCGTTCTTTAAATGAATTGCCAAAATTTAATTGGTCTGTTTTTTTCATCTCAGAGTTTGTCACAAAAGCATCATGATACATAGCATCAAATTGGTTCTCTAAACATTTTTCAATAAAAATATTGTTTAGAGTATCATCAGAATCGATACATTTAATTAAATCTCCTGAACATTTCGAAAAACCATAATTTAGTCCGACAACCTTACCTTTCCCGACATTTTTAAAAACTTTGATCCTGCTGTTTTTTTGGCATGCTGCTTGGGCTATTTCATAAGTGCCATCTTCAGACCCGTCATCTATAATAATCAGCTCCCAAGTATCTATTGTTTGATATAACACCCCATCAATGGCCTCTTGTATATAGGATGAGGTGTTTTTAGCAGGCATTATGAAGCTTATTAGTTTGCTATCAGACATTTAGCTCAGATAAAATATTTTATTTAATTTTTTGCTTAAAATCTCAGAATTAAAATCTCCTTACATTCATTTGTTTTTCTTGTAATCTTCACCTTCCCCAAATTAATGAGCTTCTTAAATGAAGAGAATTTCGGTTAAAACGCAAATTTCAGGGTAAAAAGTAAAATAATACCGGATTAAATATTATTTCGATAATTGGCGCATATGTCCATGAGGAAAATGATAAAAACCAAACAAGTGAAATTAATAAAATTACAACTAAAATAGTTTGGATAGGCAAAGTAACACGTAAAGCATTTCTACTTTTAAATAAAGAAAAATAATGAGGAACGATAATAGGCATAAAAAAATATATATAATTGTTTAAACGAACTGCAGCAAAATTAAGCCCAATCTGATGTAGTATCTCAACTATTACAAAAAATATTATGAAAATATTTATAAAGGAATAATTCCTTTGAGGAAATTTTATTTTTGAGTTATAAACCAAAACACTAATTGCAATTAACACAATTGGTAATATATACCTGGCAATTAATGAGTATTCAGTAACAAATTCTCGTGTATCAGAAAAAGCCTGAAATTCAAAAACCCGACTTATCGTTGGCCCTAAAACCGGTAATGAATAAATTAAATTACCATAAAAAGACACTATTACTTGTAGCATGAATACACATAAAAGTAATAACCCTATAGTTAAAAATGATGTTTTTAGTTTATATTTTTTTTCAATACCTGGAATCAAAGTTAATAAAAATAGAATAATAGAACTATTATGTATCAATACAGCTAATAAAGGCAGTAAATAGTTATTTTTTTTATGTACAATCTTATTTGTTAAATAATAAAGAAATATACTACCTGCCAGCATCTGCCTAATCAAATGACTTGAACCACTAAAGTTGATATAAAATAAGGCAAATAATAATATCGAAAATATTATGATATATTTTCTTGAATCATAATATTTCCAATACTTATAAAGAGATTTCAGTGTTAAATAATAGATTATAAATGTTATTGTTAGGATATAAAGTTTATAACTGTCGAAATAAACTTTATTTAGAAAATAAGTAAAGATATAGAACACAGGTTCTCTAATAATAAACCATTCGTAACGAAGTAAATACTCAAAAAATCCTAATTGTGAAGCTGAATGGTAATATTCTTTATATTGTAATAAATCACCTTCAGGTACTTTTGTAATATTAATTAATCCTAGGTATAGTGATATTAGAATTATTAATAAGTTTAATTTACGACTATTGGTATTATTATTATGTATTACGTATAGAATATTAAATACTATTGCAAGCAATGGATTTATAAAGAAAATAAATATAGTAAATACAAAGGCAAATTGAGATACCTTCACCCTCTCTGTATTACCCATTAATTATATTTCTATTACTTTATATTTCATTTTGCAATTTCCTTCTTAATTTTTTTTGAATGTGTTAAAGAATTTTCGCGATCTTACTTTAAACATTTTAAAATTTAGAATAATTATTAAAGGTTTAATCAGAAACCAAATAATTATCAAACCATATCAATAAGACTTAACAAGTTTTTTTTAAAATTTTTAATGTTGTAAGGTGTATTTTCATTCATCAACTTTTGAGTTTCATCAATTTCTGATAATTTTTTTATTATCTCTTCTGCACTCTCAGTGTATTCAAGTAACTCATTCTCCTCTAATTCTTCTCGAAAGTAGTCCTTAGCTATAGGGTTTATCAAAAGTGTTTTTACTCCGTAATTCAAACCATCTATAGCAGTTGAAGAATAATGAGTGATTTGCAGATCTATATTTGAAAACAATATTTCTAAAGGTAAATTTGACGGCTCTTCAATTGATACTTTATTAATTTTATTATTTGAAAAATATTCAAATACTTTTTTCTTCTCAAATTCTTTCATATTGGGATGTAGTCTAATCCACCACCTTATATCTTGATTATGGGTGTTTGTTAAAATGTATTTTAGCTTTTTATCAATGCCAATTCCATATTGGAGAGAAATTAAAATTATTTTATCAGATACCTTTTGTTTTAGAGAGTTTAATCTTTCACCTATGTTTGTTCCCTTTATTTTATGTTTCAAAAATTCATCAAACATGTGCCCAGTTACAATAACATTTTCATTCTCAATATTTTGATATTCAAGAAGGTTATTTTTGTCCTTATTTGATTGAACAATGTAACCAGTAGGTTTAAGTGTATTTTTCGATGTATTTTTATCCAGTATACCATAAGCAACATGATACTTCCCTTGAACTCCGTGTTGAATATCATAGGTATGTATACCCAATTCATTTGCCGCAGCGATTAAAGCAAAACCACTGTAATCATAATAGCAAGTCAATAATATTAACTTAGGCGAAAAAGCTTTAATTTTCTTTTTAAATTGATTTTTAAGATAAAAAAATAAACTTATCCTTTTTATAATAACATCCCTATCAATTTTAATATTATATCCGTTTAACAAAGTATTCAGATTATCAACTAATTGTGATATTTCATTTTTTTCTTTGACAGATAAATTATTGGTGAACAAGGATTTAATTTGTGGAATAATAATCGACAATTGATCTGTATATGATTTTTTGGAATTTATTTTCTTAAAACCGTCATGGTTTCCAGAGTACTCAAATATAACATTAGATACATCTTGGTTATCCAAATATTCCATAATCGGATCTGTAAATGGATTGTAATGGTATTTACCCACTTTTACCCTTCTATACCAAATTGAACTACAAATTAAAATATCATGTCTTTTTTGCTTAACAGTAGCATACTTTTTCTTATATGTAAGATATTCTTTAGACTTTCTAAACACATAAAATAGTTTATTAAACGCTCTCCGCCATATTTCAGAATTACTTTTTGCATTTTGTCTGTCCCTTTTTTTGCCTATAAATGATGAGAATATATAGTTTCTAAATATTAAATAAGTATCTTCACCTTTGATTAAATAATTTTCTTTCCTGAGTTCATTTTCAATTTTCTTGATTGCATTTATCGCTTCAATGTTATGCATGTAGTGGACTAGGTTCTTAGGACAGCGTTTTTGGTTTTCTTAATTTAATTCATATCGATTAAGCTGCAGTTCGGGACACCCGGGTTGGGGGAACATCTCCTATTGAAGAGTGTGCTTGTTCCTCATTATAAAAGTTAATATAGGTTTTACACAGTTCAAAGAGTTCTTTTCCATCTTTGAGTTCATGCAGATAAAGTTTCTCATATTTGATACTCCGAAAGAAGTGTTCAATAGACTCATTGTCGGTTGCCCGGCCTTTTCCGTCCTCCTATTCGATACCGACCAGCCGACAATATATCGGCTCTGTACATCCATAATGGCACCAAATACATGAAGCCGCGATGCATGGGCACGTAACTGATGTCGATTTGCCAAATTAAATTGACCAGGGTAACATTCAGCCCTCGCAACAGGTACGGATAGGTATAGGCTGCAGGATCACTAATGGTCGTTCTGGGGGGTGCAAAAATGGTTTTAAGACACATAATCCCCATCAACCGTCTGACTTTCTCCCGGCTCACACGGATACCTTTTAACGCCAAATCCCTGCGAAATCGCTATTTTAGAATGGCACCGTTTTTAGGGAGGAGGTCATTAGGTAGTCAATGAGTAGTTTTTTTCCATAAACCGAAAGCACGAAATTCGGTATACTGCCAAAGAATTTCATTTTCTCTACGCTTTTTTCACTACTGTCCGAACATTTTTAAAATTGGAAGAAGTAAGGCTCCCTATTTGAATTAAAAGCCTATAATATCCAAAATATCATGAAAATTTTTATTTCTAAAATTGGTAAAAACATGCCCTGTAATCTCAGAAAGGTCGATTCTTTACCAAAACTTAAAAAAGACCGGACTGGAGTGGCTTTTTTTATAAATATAAATCTTATCAATCATTAAGAATTCCTTCAAGAAGTTTCCAATCCAACTCCGTATCCACATCCAGCGAATTTTCCGAACACATCTCATATCTAAGCACCTTCTCAAAATCCTTAGGCTGTCTTTTCTTTAAAGTTTCAAAATTCATCACATAAATAGCCCCATTCAGTTCCCACACTTTCGGGCAGTCTTGTTTACGAGTAAAGTTTCCTTTTTTTGATTTTTCAAGAAAGCCTTCTTCATTTTCTTCATATAAAACAAAGTATGGGTTCGCATCTGTCTCCTTTACAGACACGACCATATCCAATCCATCATTATATAACTCAAGGGCTTCTCTTATATGAGTTGCATTTCTTAATGGAGATGTTGGCTGTAATAAGATAATCGTATTTGCTTCGTAAGCTTTTTCTTCTTTGTAATACTTATAAGCATGCAGCAATACACTTCTAGAATCAGCTGTATCGGTTGCTAACTCTTTAGGTCGAAGAAAAGGGACCTGTAGACCTGTTTTCTCAGACACGTCTTTGATCTCTTCAGCATCTGTAGAAACACAAATAATGGAATCATCAAAGACTTCCCTTGCTGCTTCGATGGTGTAATGAATCAGTGGTTTCCCATTTAACGACTTTATATTTTTACCGGGAAGACGCTTAGAACCACCCCTGGCCGGTATAACAACTAATGGTTTCATTTAAAATTTAATGGATTTAATATCTTTTTGCGCTTTTTCAAAATCTTCCGGTTTTCCAATATCCAGCCAATATCCTGACAGTGGATACGACAACACTTTTTTGCCCTCAGCAATAAGTTCTTCCATTAAATCAGTCGTATCATAGAATGTGTCTCTGGGAATTTTATCGGTAATTTCTCGCTTCATCAAGTATATACCACCATTAGAATAATAAGTATAGGTCGGTTTCTCTTTAAAACTCATTACGTGGTCGTTCGTCGTTTCTAACACCGCGTAAGGTACGTCAACATTATAAGGTATCGTTACGACTCCAAAGTCGGCCTCTTCTTCTTTAAAGCGAAGAAAAAAATCTTCGTAATCTAGATTGGTCAGAATATCCGAATTGGTAACCAATACATAATCATGAACAAAATTGTCAATACTGGAAATCGACCCGATAGTACCCAAAGGTTTTTTTTCTCTAACGTATTCAATGTGAAGGTTTCTGCCATTGCCGTTCCCGAAATAATTTTCGATCTGTTCACCCAAATAGTTTACAGATATCCAAAAATCATCAACTCCATATAACGATAGACGGTGAATATTGTGCTCCAGAATGGGCTTTTCACCCACTTTTAAAAGTGGCTTGGGTGTATTTTCTGTTAAAGGCCGAAGACGCGTACCTTTTCCACCAGCCATAATTACTGCATCCAAAGGCAGGTACGACTTTAGTTCCCCAAAGTTAATTACATTTACAACATGGTTTCCTTCATCCAGGATTGGAATTATATCCAGGTGTTGTTCTCTGAATCCAATTATTTTATTTAAATCTTTTTCTCCCTTTCTTATAAAACGGGTTTGGGTTAGCATCGCTTTATCCACAGGTTCATCAATCGATATCTCCTGCAACAAAGAACGTCTCACATCTCCATCAGTTAGAGAACCAAGTAGTTTATCATCCTTATCTACCACAAATACAATGGCATCTTTAGCTAAACGTTCAAAAGCATTTAGTGCTTTTCTTATAGGGCTTCCGGTTTTTATTAGATGTTCTTTAAAATGACGCATAGTTATTCTTTAGAGTATCAATAATTGTCTTTGCCGTGTTTTGTTGTCGGTAAATATTTGTCCCATCAAAAGAGCCTAAATCTTTTATTTTTGATACAGAATGTAAGATTTCTTTAGCTTCAAATTCACTGTCTATCACATTTTCACCTCTTGCACGTCCTTTTTGTCGGTTGCCTACATTGACTACATACTTCCCAAACGAAGCAGCTTCTATAATGCCACTTGAGGTATTTCCTAAAAGAAATTTTGCATAGTTCATTGCATTGAAATAATTGGTTTTGCCAAAATTTTCAATACAGAGAATTTGTTTTGGTATTTCATTTCTTAATTCTTCAATGACATTACGAAAGATCTTTCCATTTGTATCCGCATTTGGCATGGTAATAACCAAAAAATACTCATCGCTTAATTCATCTAATGCAGATTTCATCTCTAAAGAATATTCCTGATTCTTCTCAGGTTTTACCGTTTCAGGATGAAAAGTAATGAGTACAAAAGGTTTATCAGATATTTCAAATGTATTGCGGAACTCGTTCTCTTCCATGAATTGGAAGTCCTCAACGCCATCTAAACTTAGGGATCCAACATTATATACATGCTCAACATCCTCAACAAGTGTCTCAATTTTTTTTTTGTAGGCTTCTGTCGAAGGAAAATGAATGGTCGAAGCTAAGGTTATTTGATGCCGGTAAATATCATCAATGGCACCCAAAGTTGTTTCTCCACCATGTATATGTGCAAATTTGACTCCAAAAGGAATTCCGGCTTGCACAGCTGCTGACATTTCAAACCGGTCTCCCAAACAAAAAACCAAGTCAAACCTGTTTTTTGTCCAGTAATCAGCAAATTTAGTCGCCGTTAGTCCATAAGAGGTGCTGATACCATTCGGATTATCATTCAATAAAAGAGATTGAATCATATTAATATTTTTAAATCCGGCTTCTTGAATTTCAGATATGGTCTCTCCATGATAAGGAGAACCATGTGTACCAAAAGCAATTATAGTCAGATCAAAGAACGAATCTTCTTTCAGTTTATTAAGCAATGGAAGATAGATTCCAAAATCAGCCCTTGAACTTGTTAGTACACCTATTTTCATTTCAATGAACTCCATTCAAGCATTTCTGTTGCCAAATATGCCCGGTTAATCTTTCTTCCAATAACATTTTCCCATTCCATTGGAGAGATTCCATTACCTGGACGGAGTGATATAATGTCTTCTTCTTTTATTACTTCTCCTGCCTTCATTGGACGAGTTGTGTGAATACTTTTCCGTGACACCTCTTTATTTTTTTGTTCACTTGGGCTTGGTGTCTTTTTACCATCACCGGAAATGGCCTTTTCAATATTTCGTATGGCCGTAACCATTTCGTTCAATTCACCCGGCTCTAAAGAAGCCCGATGGTCTGGACCGGGCAAATTTCGGTCTAAAGTAAAATGTTTTTCAATAACTTTTGCCCCCAGAGCAACTGCTGCAATTGGAACTTCAATACCCAGGGTATGGTCAGAATACCCAATTTGAACTCCTAATTCAGTACCTATATTATTCATAGCCCTGAGGTTTACATCCCCCATGGGCGTTGGGTACTCAGTATTACAATGCAATATGGTAATGTCTTTTTTAGTCAAACCATACTTCAATAATACATCAACAGCATCTTTCACTTCTTGCATATCCGCCATACCTGTAGAGAGAACCACAGGCTTCCCTTTTGCAGCTAAACGTTTTAAGTATGGATAATTTGTAATCTCTCCGGACGGGCATTTGAAAAACGGCAGACCGAGATTATTCAAAAAGTCGATCCCATCCACATCAAATGCTGTGGATAAGAATTGGATTCCTCTTTTTTCACACTCTTTTATTAAAAAAGTATGATCCTCTTCACTCAGTTCAAGGGATTTGAGCATGTTATACTGGCTATCGTCACCATCTCCAATATTCTCAGATTGGTACTTTGCTTTTTTAGCTGTCTTTGATACCAATTTATCAGCTTTGAAAGACTGGAATTTTATTGCATCTACTCCTGCTTGTTTGGCTACTTCAATCAACTCAATGGCTTTCTGTAAATCGCCATTATGGTTGACGCCAGCTTCTGCTAAAATATAAACGTGTTCTGTCTCACTCATTTTTAAACCGAGCCCCAACTCTAACTTTTACCTCAGTGTCAACTTCAAGAATTTCCACAAATGAATCTTTTGTTTTTACTAAAAATCCATCTTCTGTTTTTTTAAGAATTTGTCCCGGTATATTTATGTACTTAGGTGCTTCTTCTATGAATCTAACTCGATTAATTTTTACAGGAGTATTATCAATATAAGTAGTTGCTAAGGGTCCAGGTGAAGATAAAGCCCGTACAAAATTAAATATTTCTCTTGATGTGTTATTCCAGTCAATGATTTCATCTCCAACAGTACGCCTGCCGCAATAAAAACCAACAGGATGAATCGTATTCTGCTTTAGCCTTTTGAAACTTCCATCCTGTATTTGCTTAATTGCTTTATATAATAATTTGGCACATTCATCATAAGCAATTTCTAGTAATGTGCCGTAGGTATCTTTATCAGTAATAGAATACGTCTGTTGTAAAATTATATCCCCAGTATCAATTCCTTCATCTACAAAATGAACCGTGATCCCAAACACTTTCTCATCGTTTATTAACGCCCAGTTCAAAACATTCCTACCACGGTAAAATGGTAATTTACCCGCATGACAATTAATCGTATTGTATTTGGGAAGATTGATTATCCGCTCTCTGAAAATTTGGTTAAAGCTCATGGAAGCAAACAAATCACAATTATATGATCTAGCCTTTTCTATGAATTCTTCAGAATTAACCTTAATGGGATGTAAATAATCTATTTCATGCTTTTCAGCAAAATTTTTAAGGGTATCATCTGTGGTATCCGTTCTTGGGACGATAAAACCTATTTCAATCTCCTCATCTTGAATCAACAATTCAAAAGCTTTGTGCGACCAAGGACCATCAGCAAAATACCCTATTTTAAATTTACTCATATTCGTACGCTACTTGGAATATTTACAATTCGATTTTCTAAATACCTTGCATTGGTTTGCTCATCACGAAAGCAATGTTCATACATTGGTAATTTATACATTAACTGCCAGATCGGACGGGTCATAATCCCCCTTTCATTGGTTCCATTGAGAAACTGATCTCGCACTTCACGATCATTGAGTTCCACGCACATCAACCAGTAGTTTGCTTTTGTGTCGGGGTTTTCCGTTCTAAACTTTATTCCTTGTTCTCTAAAAAATGACTCATATCGCTCAGCCAGGGTTCGTTTATTTTCAATAAACGAATCCAACTGTTCCAATTGAGCACAAATTAAAGCTGCATTTAAATTGGGCATTCTATAGTTATGACCCAATTCGTCATGCACATATTCATACTTGTGGGGTTTCTTAGCTGTAGTAGTCAGGTGTTTAGCAAAATCTCCCAGCTCTTTATCATTTGTGACAATAGTCCCACCCCCACCGGCAGTAACAATCTTGTTTCCGTTAAAAGAATAAATTCCTAACTGTCCAAAACTACCGGTCGGTTTTCCGTGATAGGAAGAACCAATGGATTCAGCTGCATCTTCCACCACCAGAATATTCCATCTGTTACACACATCCATGAGTTCATTCAAATGTACAGGAAAACCAAATGTGTGCATAGGTAAGCATGCCGCTATTCTATTGCCCGTTTCTTTATTGTAGCATCCGCCTTCTCTCAAATCACCAAACTCTTCAAGAAAAGCCTCCACTGCTTTGGGAGACAATCCCATCGTATCTAAATCAACATCCAGAAAAACAGGATGAGCATTGTTATAGGCTATAGAATTAGCTGTGGCTACAAAGGTAAGGGCTTGTGTCAAGACTTCATCTCCCTGCTTTACACCGGCTAATCGAAGTGCCACCTGCAGAGCAGCCGTACCATTAACGACCGCAACGGCTCGTTGAGTTTGAGAAATGTCGGCCATAATCTCTTCAAATTTATCCACATAAGCCCCAACCGAAGAAACAAAAGTAGAATCTATCGTTTCCATGACATACTTCTTCTCGTTGCCCTGGAAACGTGGCTCATGTAATGGGATGAAATCAGTGGTATTATACTGATCCCGAACAAATTCTATAAATTGATTGATCTGTTTCATTACATTTTTGAATCTAAATACTTTCCCTTCTCCATGTGATTAAACCCGGGTAGAAGTTCATGAAAGAGCTTTACTACATCTGATTTGGTCCAGCTAAGATCTTGCTTCATTTTATGAATGCTGTCCAAAAAATAATCCAGTTTCTCTTCTTCAAAATCGAGGTCACTTTTCACAATACCCAATTTTTCAAAACGGTCTAAATCAAGAGTCTCCCCTTCCACAAAAAACTCTTCAAAATCTTTTTCGCCAGTTGTATCACTTTCCGTAAATAAACAAGGCCATTTGCCTTCTTGTGGCAAAGTATCCACTAATTCTCTGGCTTCATCTTCACTGGAGCACAAATGAGCTTCATACCCCATCATATCCAAATATTTGACGGCAATCTCAGAAAAGGTAATCAAATGCAATTCTTCGCTTAATTTTGGAAAGAATATATCCCGATTATCTCCCAATAAACAAGACATCAAACAAAGCTCTCCCGATTCCTGCGGAATCACAAAATAGCGTTTAATATCGTTAGGTGCTACAATCGGCTGTTTTTTTTGAATACGTTGGTTAAAACTATGTAAGAGCGATCCATCCGAAAAAGCAACATTTGCAAATCGCGCAGTGGAAATATCGATACTCTGGCTTTCCCGCATCAAAAAGAGCTCCATGATTCTTTTGGAAGCCCCCATCATGTTCACCGGGTTAGCTGCTTTATCCGTTGAAACACAAAAATACTTTTGCGTTCCCTTATCTCTCGCTTGCTTAATAGTCTTTATCGTATTCAGAATATTCACTTCAACCATTCTCATCAGGGTGAAAGGATCCTTTTCACTTCTCACATGCTTCAATGCAGAAAGATTTAAAACATAATCGTATTCTCCATCGGTTTTGATAAAAGCTTCATATTCAAATGAACCAGCATCTAAAGCAAAAGTTTTAAATTCACCATCAATATATCCCTGTGAACTCCGAATATCCCGAACCAGCTCGACCATATTGTTTTCACTGATATCCACAACGTGAAGCTTTTTAGGATTTCTTTTAAAGATTTCTTTTGTGACAGCCTGGCCAATGGAGCCTGCTCCCCCTATAACTAAGAATTTAGAGTTTCCAACCTTATCAGTAAGTTCGTTTTCGAAAATAGTAATATCCTCGGAGAATAGTCTTGTACCCCGACCGATTAGATTTAGAATATTCATAATTTAATTCTCAAAAATAATTCTGTATAAATATTAACCTCTTTAACCTTCCAATATTCTACCCACATTACCATATATCTTCTGTAACTTACTCATAAAT
>LKNA01000099.1 GCA_001564065.1 Chitinophagaceae bacterium T5-Br10_B2g13 | reverse complement strand
TTTTTCGAAGAAAAATCCATTTGGTCAAATACAGTTGAGGCATCCGTAATAAAATATACCCTAACAGATTTATCATAATTTTCTTCAATTAGCGCCCAGTTGTGCTGGAGCATTTCTACGATCTTTATCCAGTAATCACGGCTTTGTATTTTAATCACCTCTTTACTCATTGCACATCCAGCACAATAGTTGAATTCCTATTTTTAATAAACTTGAAGGTTACTCTAAATTTAAAGATAATAAATCAAGCAAATAAAAAACTCTTAGTGGGTGTGTAATGGGTAAGTACGAGAAAGGGGAAAGAATAGAAACTACCGGGAGCCCCAAGAGAAGCGGTAACGTAATAAAATTTGAGACGATTTCAGGTGGGCAAGAATATTACACCGTTCATCTGGATGGAGATTCTCAATCAAAATACGTATCAGAAAGCGAGATCAGACCACTAACTGAAGCTGAAGATCCCTGGGAACGGCTTGTTAATGGATCCGTGAAGAATCATCAGGACTTTGGGGTTACTTCTACCTATTTCAAGGTTGAGAACAATGCTAACAATACGATTTCTTCTTTAAAAGCATCCCGCACGCTTTTCCATGCCCATCAGTTTAAACCTTTGATCAAGTTTTTGAATTCCGTTTCAAAGCGAATACTCATTGCTGATGAAGTAGGATTGGGTAAAACCATTGAGGCCGGACACATTCTATTGGAGATGTACAGCCGTAAAGAGATTAAAAGTTCTTTGATTATCTGTCCGAAATCACTGCTTAACAAATGGCAGGATGAAATGTTCGACAAGTTTGGTTTTGAGTACAAGATCTACGAAACCAAAGAACTGGCACAAGATCTATCCCATGACATTGAGCTCAACAGGCGAAGTGTATTTGGAATTATCACATATGACAAGCTTAAAAATGATCGCTTGCAAAAGTTGATTATTGACCAACACTATACGTTCGACATCATCGTGTGTGACGAAGCTCACCTCTTAAGAAATCGTGACACACAACGGCATAAAGCGATTAAGCCGATTATTCATAACTCCAAGTATGCAGCGATGCTAACAGCAACTCCACTCTGCAATGGGAAGGAGGATCTTTTTAATGTGCTGTCCATTCTTGAGCCCCAAAGATATCATAACTATTCGATGTTCTTGAATGACCTTGAAGCTAATAAGCCATTCGTGAGGGCATTAAATTATTTGAACCGTGGTGTTTCATTTAGCGAGGTAATGAAAGAATTAACTGATGGATCTATTCAGACTCAATATGAGTATGGAGATGAAGTAACAAGTTCATATGAAAGCCTTGATGAGGCTTTTATGGATGACCCACTGTATAAACGGGTAACTAACAAACTTCAATCGGGTGAACAGACCATCGAAAACCGGATCGATATCCAGTCGGATTTGATAGAGTTAAATTCACTGAATCATATCTATTCCAGGACTAAAAAACGGGAGGTTATAAAAAACAGAGTCATCCGAGTCCCTCATGATGTGTTTGTAACCTTTTCAGCTGAAGAACGACAACGCTACATTAAAGAGGAAGAAGCTGTAAAAGCTAAATATGCAAACGACAGGGATGCAACACTCGATCTAATTAATACCCGGAGGCAAGTTGCCAGCAGTTTACCGGCATACTATTCAGATATAGAAGAACTGGAACAAGGGAATTTTAGAGATGAATTCAATGATTCCAAATTTGATAAGTTAAAGGAGATCATCAGCGAGGTGGTTGTTAAGAACGATAACAAACTGATCATCTTCGCATTCTTTAGAAAAACTCTTCGTTATCTGAACCTCAGGCTGCAAGAAGAGTTTGGCATCAAATGCGAGTATATGGATGGAAGTACAGAGGAAAGAAGCAGTCTGATTGAAAGATTTAAGAATGAGCCGGAATTCAAAGTATTGATATCCGGGTCTATTGGTGCTGAAGGCTTGGATATGCAGTTTTGTGATGCAATCGTTAATTACGACTTGCCCTGGAACCCCATGAAAATTGAACAGAGAATTGGCCGGATTGACAGAATTGGGCAAAATTCAGATAAAATTCACATTTATAATCTTGTTATCAGAGATACGGTTGAAGAGGTTATTTACAAACGGCTATTAAAGAAAATCAAGGTATTTGAAGAAAGTCTGGGTGATCTTGAAGCAATCCTCCTGGATGAGGAAACCCTTGGGCAGAAGATTTCAAGACTTGAAACTGAGTTGTATACCCAAAACCTGACCGAGGCCCAAAAAGAGAAAAGAATTAAGCAAACAGCAACAGCCGTATTACAGGAGAAAAAGAATCTTGAAGAGATCGAGAAAGAGCTACAGGATAGCCTCATGAATGACTCCTACTTCAATAGTGAAATCGAACGAATAAGGAACAATAAGAGATACATCACAGAAAAAGAGTTAACCCGATATCTTCAGGTATTGATTCGGGAGACCATGCCAAGCTGCAATCTGTTAAAGCTGGATCAGGGAGTTTATAAACTGACAACTCCATCCAATGATCCGAACATCGTATTCAATTTCATCGAAAAGCATCTGAATACGGATTCATTGAATAATGGCGATGCTACTAACAAGATCTTCCACGATTTCAAGAAGAGGTTTTATAATCAACGAGAATTTCATCTCACCTTTGACCAGGAATTAGCTTTCAATGACAAAAGTCTCGAATTCATTAATTCCTATCACCCTCTGATTATAGCCGCCACAAAATATTTTAATCAGGCCGAATTCAGTGTGAATAATGCCTATAGTTTTTCGGTTCCGGCTCAAGAATTTGATGCTGATATTAAGGTCGAAAAGGGGAACTACATTCTTGCTTTGAATAGTATCAGCATTTCAAAAACGTTTAATGGAGAAGACAGTGAATTCACCTATCTCTATCCGGTCATTGCAAATCCGAATACGGAAGAGCTTAGTTTCCTGTCGGACAATGTAAGTGAACATATTTTGGGTGTAGCGAATGAAAATGCCGAACCTATTGACATCGATATTGACTTCACAGATTCAGGGTACAAGCAATTCATTGAAGCCGTTCGACCACAGATAATGTCAAAACTTGTATCCAAAAAAAATGACATGGAAGAAGATGAACGAGTGAAATTGGAATCGCTGAAGGAACGGATTCGTAAACAAACCGTCTCCCATTTCGATTATCAAATTTCAATCCGTGAACAGAGGTTAAGGCAGGGGAAAGGTATCCGCAATATTATCTTATCAGAGATTGAAAATCTGGAAATTGGAAGAGACAAGAAGCTTGAACTGTTGGAAAAATCATCGATTCAAGCTTCAATGAATCCCATATCAGTGAGTCATATCCAGATTGTTTAAATAAAAATAAGCGTTATGAATGTACGAGTTGGCTTGGATTTCGGCACCCACCAAACTAAAGTTTGTGTGAACTATAAAAAACCAGGACAAGTGCCGGTTTTTGAGTTTATCAATTTTGGTACAGATAAAAGTCCAAACTTATTTCTGCCTTCTATAATTAACATTCATGAAGATGAAAAAACCTCTGTTGGAAATTCCGCCCGTGCTTCTAAAAGCTATCGATACTTTAAAATTGCATCAGCAGAAGACGAAGCTTTCCGGGGGATATCAGGGCTTGATGAAAAAAAAGAGCATTATGACCTGGACCGTTTTGATTCAATATCGCCAGAAGTGCTTTCTATCATTTTCTTAACACATACCATTGGGATTATCAATAATCGTTTCGAGCAGCTACATAAACCATCTAAAAACAAAGCAAAAAAAGGGAGCTTCTTTAGTAGGTTTCTTGGAAGTAAAGAAACTAATGAAGAGAAGGAAGTTAATTATGACTACTTCTTTCAAATAGGAATACCAACAGAGTGGTCTGCAGAAAAAAACCGCTGGCGACGCAGAAAGTTTGAACAAATACTTTACTTGGCTAATGACATTATTAACACTCATTCATACGACTTTTTTCGTCGCTTACCGTTTAAAGAAGTATTGGAGCTCATAAAAAAACATTATTCAACACTCGAAGAGAAACTTGAACACTTATCTTGGAAACAGATAATAACCAGCGGTAAAATTTCAGCATTTCCCGAAACAGCGGCAGGATTAACTTATCTGGTAAAGTCTGAAAAAATTGGTAAGGGATACTATCTGGCACTCGATATCGGTGGGGGAAGCAGCGACATTTCATTTTTCAGGGTTCACTCTAACAGAACTTTTGAATACTTAGCCTCCGAGTCGCTCATGATTGCTTCTAATGATGTCTACGATGAGTATAAAAAAGCAAGTAACAGTAATGTATCATCCATCGAGTATGTACAGGAGCAACTTAGACATGCAAGTAAAAACCAATTAGATGCGGATCAACATTACAAATGTGCTTATAAGCTAACAATGAAGAGGTTAAGCAAAAAAATTAAACGCATTTATAACAAGCGAGTCTATTGGCATTTTAAAAAAACTGTAGCGAACCAGAAGTTTAAAGATCAATCATGTTATTTATATGGTGGTGGTTCTTTACTGCACCGTCCCTCTCAAGGAATCGGCAAATTGATGAATGAAATACTCTTGCACGATCAGGGAACCGAGTGGAATTTAAACGCTACAAGAACATATGCTCATGTTGACCCGGTCAAGAATTTGGACATTCCACGACGAGTAAAACCGGATGGTTGGAAAAAAGATTTGCCACTTTTGATAGTACCTTTAGGTCTTTCCTATATTCAACCTGATCAAACATACGATTGGAATGATACCTTATATAAGCCAGGAGAAGGATTTAATTATCTTGATAAAGATCCCAGCTTGTTTGATGTATTTAGAAGAAGATGGGTTTAATAATACATGATTTCCTTTTATTACTACATCAACCTTTTTCAAATACCAACCCAAATGTCACTTAATAATCGGTATTGTATTTTCAAAGCACAAAGTTTTGGTATTTATTGCCTAAGCTGTCCACTCGACATATCACTAATGGCGAAGAATTTATTAAAAGGTAAGATAAACACGAATATTCCACTCTCTTTTTAACTCTGTAAAATCAAAGTCTCTGGCCTTCTTAAATCATCTTCGTTACTAATGAATAGTTTTATGTCAACGGTGTCATGGTGACCAATGTGGCGGTTGCCTGGATAATTTCAAATTATGGGGCGTTTACAATAATTACATTAAAGCTGCTATCTTTGAAATGACAGTTTCCTTAATCTTTCGTGAATCGATCCCGCCTTTCTCATCATCCACAGTTACAAAAAGATTATCACCTTCAATAAACCCGTGCTCCTCATAAAACTTCTTTTTCATTTCCCAATCTTCCCTGTAAGCAGGTTTATGAAGCATCCCTAAGTGCTCTAAAATGATTAGTTCTCCACCAGGGTCAATAAAAGTAAAGTCGGGTAGTCTCCATCCATTTTCAGTTTCAAAGGGACGTTCATACTCATATTCTATTCCGGCTTCATTAAGTAAATTGCAAATTATCACTTCAGATTTACTACGTACAAACGTACCATCATTCGCTTTGTGAATAAGGTTCTCTACATAAGGAATAGATGATTGCGATTCCCTGATTGAACTGTTGAATAAAAGAGTGTTTCTTCTGGCTGTTAAAGATGCCTCTGCACTCGAATACTTGCCTATCCAGCTAAAGTCATCACCTTCTACTAAAAGTATCAGTTTATCTTTTGCCCTTGTTAGGCCTGTATACAAAAGTTCTCTTGATAAAAGCGGACTGTTTTTGGGTATAATCAGAAACACTTTATTAAAATCACTTCCCTGACTTTTATGAATAGTAATAGAATAAGCTAATTCAATTAAGCCACTATCTTCATCGAAATCTCTCCCACTAAATCCAAATCTTAAATTCGGATGACCGGAAAACGCCACATTAATGAATCCTTTTTTAGCACTTATCGCATAACCAATCTGACCGTTTGACAATTGATATTCACTATCGGATTTATATGGTTTCCGTTTCTCATTTTTCAGCTGAATAACTTTATCACCCTGCCATATATTTTGATCTCCCAGAGTTCTTTCCCAGTAATTTGAAGGGCGTTTTCTGAACTTTTCCTGTATAAATCTATTAAGTGAGTAACTACCCCAAACCGGATTTCTCTGTGGAGTCAGAATTTGCATATTTTCAATTACCCCCGGATTCTCCAGTGGGAAAAACCCATTTTCATTAGCTCCAAGTGCTATATTAAAATTCTGATGATCTCCATCACCATCCAGATTAAGTTCATTAGAAAGAATTTGTTCAAATAGGGGTTCTATGTCACTATCTGATTCCCAGAACGCTATTCTCAAATCATTGAGTTTATTATTATCTGCAATTCTTTCAAATATTGAGTCATTGTTTTTTTCTGCTTTTGTACCTGCAAACCAATTTGCAAGAGAAAGGGTATCAGATTCGCTTCCCTTTGTTGTTCTTACAACTATTTTTAAACGCGCCAAAGCATTGGCAGCTGCTTTTCTTACTGAATCAAGTTCTACATTATTCTCATGCTCTATATCAAGCCAAGAGCACAAATCTGCGAAAGGCCTACCTGCACCAATGGGTGGTAGTTGATAGGGATCTCCCACAAGTATTATACGATCTATATGCGCCATGTCTATTGATTGAAATAGTGCATATAAATCATCTTCAGTCAACATGGAACACTCATCAACTACAATTGTTTTCTCTCCTCTATATTTTTCTTTTCCGTTAAACAGTGGCTTCATTCTTTTCCAGTCAAACCGTCTCTGCCTGGTTAAAAACTGGGCAATTGTGAAAGCTTCAGCACCAGCCATATCTCCAAGTTTAACTCTTGCCTTACCGGTAGGTGCGAGTAAAAGAATTCCATCCTGCCGCAACTTTTCTGATTTTACAAATGCACCTAAAACAGAAGTTTTTCCTGTACCTGCAGGTCCATGCAACACACTTAGCTTATGAGTAGAGATTTTTTCAAGCGCACCTACTTGATCATAAAGAGCATCTACATGCCTTTCATTATTCTCATCGATTGTAACCCCTGTCTTCTTTACTGTCTCTTTAATTAGTTCTTTCCAGTTATCACCCGTACTGGGTAATTTTCTTTTTGCACGACCTGTAAATACCTTTCTTAAAAAGTCTTCGATATCACTGTATTTCCTCAGCTGAAAAGCTTTAACAGAGGTTGTGTCAAATTTAATGACTTTTTCTTCTATAAATTCTGAATGAGAATTCAGAAATATAGTATCAATTTCGAAATCTTTTGGAAGCCTAAGGCCATTAATTCGTTCACAAATTTCTGTAAAAGAGAGTAATGTATCTCCATCTTTTTCAGCTGCTTTTTTTAATAATTCAATGATTGAAGCTCTAACCCGCCGTCTGTCTTCATTTGAGTCTACTCTGAAACTATCCTCTGGCACACAGTTTCCTTGTATAGATCTGTCTTCAAATACACCAGCATCAATAGTTTCAACTGAGATGGGATACTCTTCAATTTCCGGATCATCTTCTTCAACCAAGATATATGGGTTGGCTAATATATCTTTGGTTGATGCGTCTGTAAATATCTTTCTAAAGTCAGGGTTGTACCATTTTTTGATCTGCTTAGCGGTTAAATTAAACCTTGAAAGTAATTCCAATAATTCTTCGAGTTCAGATGATAAACCTGCCCATAACGGTTGTTTCTCAATTAATTCAGGATAATATTTTTTAGATGACAATTTGCTGATTCTTCCATTTACTGCATCATGAAATACATCCCAGGGATTATCTTTGGTCCCGCATAATTTCAATTCATAAATGTCATTTGCAAACAGATGACCGGGCCTGAATCCAAAAGCTACCAAAGCTTGCCCAAAGGATGGAAAAGGCCCCATTTTTTCTTTAATGTTTCCTATTTGTCCACCAATCCATAGCAATCGCTCACTCCATGGTCCTTTTACTATACCATGTTTCCTTATATTTTCAATAACCTCGCGAAGAATAGACAGTGTAGCCAAAGTAGTTCCGTTACTAACGTGTTGACTGCCATATGAAAATTCATCAATTCTGCTCTGATCCTGACCTAAATCCAAAAGTGATACTGTTATATCATCAAGTAAATCCTGCTTTGTCTTAATTTCCCCATCAACTTTTAATTCGTAATCTTCCGGTAACGATAGATATTCGTGATAGGGGATTAAAAACCCGCGGGTGGCATCTTCTTCTTCATGATCCCGGATTGTATGGGTTATTAGACGATCCCAAATCGGGTAGTCTTTTCCTTCTCCGTTTTTATTATAACTGAGAGTCTTTCCAATCTTTTTAATTTCACCAATACCAATAAGCAAGCGCCTAACATCCTCGTCAATGGGCTGTCCGCTTTTTGTATAAAAGATAGCCAATGATTCTTTCGCTTTAAGCTGTCCAAAAAAATGACTCAAAATGTCGTGCTGCCTCTGGTGGTCAAACACCCAAGGTGACCTGAAAGGAGCTTTTTGATAATTCTGAACAAGATTTGGGTATTCTTCTGATATAACATTTTGATTTTTTTCCAACATCCACCAAAAAGGGACTGCAAATATTGTAAATGGGGGGACTTCATGAATTGCATAATCCAAGTGTTTATGAGTGTCTCTGAAGTTTTGATAAGGGTGATTAAATCCTCTTTTATAAGGATATTCATTCATAAATGCGCCGCCCTCGGCCTTACACGGAGGTAATTCTTCCGGTTGTAACTCGTGCCATTTTGCACCGGCAGGCTCATTATCCTTTTTGCTTTCATAGATGCGTGGCAGCTGTAAACAATAACTATTTTGATTTGGCCTGTTACAAACCGTCCCATTCCATTTATTGTCGTGCCAAGCTACTCTGATTGATAAATGTTTCATTGTACCATTTTAATTTTCAATATTTAATCTCACCACTCCAAAATAGACTTCAATATATCCGGGTCTTTCCCAAGTATCGTCTTCAGCTAATCTAAATTTCTACCTTCATATTCTTCAACATCCAGCCTAACGTCATTTCGAAATGAATTTCTTATAAATTCTCGTGTGATAGCTTCATTTTTAAAGTTATTCTCTAAAAAATCAATCCAGTCCTCTGTATAGACATAATCTCCATGCACCTCATCATACATACAATACTTTGTATTGGTATCAAATGGATCTGCATTTTCATCATTACTACGAGGCCTAATAGAAAAAACTGTATATAAACAACGCATATCGTACTGATTCAAATCAGTGTTTAAGCGTTTATTCAACTCATCAATAACAGATGTAAACCGGTACTTTTCAACATTCACAGCTTCCGTTTTAACAACTTTATCTTTAATTATGGTGGTTACCTGCTCATATCTCTCAATATCATCGTTTGATAATTCATCGAGTCTTACAAACTCTATTGCCAGGTCACTACGATTTGTATTCGATACTTTAGGTATTTGTATTAATTTTATACTGTATTCTTGGGAGGAAAAAACTTCATCGGGTAAAGCAGTCCGATATTTATCTACATAGTCTTTTATCTCTTTCACCTCCCTGGATAGAGCTCGTTTATTTGATTGCTGTTGTTCTTTTGTTCGTAGAGTTGAAAACTGTAGGCTGTAAACTAAATTCTCATTTAGTGCATATCCTTTTCCAAAAAGCTTAATCAATAGTGATTCGTAGTTATATAAAAATGATTGACACTCTCCTAATACCAATGAATCAATTTCACTTTTATCTACATGACGATGCTCTATTTTATTCCGTAACCCAATAAAGAAATGAAGATTGGCAACTACTGAATCCTTCAGCTCATCATCTTCAAGCTTATTATATTCACTAATACAAGTTTTTAATTCCCATGCCTTTCTTTCACCGTCAATTCTTTTATAACGGGTACCACTTTTTGTTTTGTAATAATATCTATTTCCAATAGTGTGATTAAACCACGCATGGAAAAGCTTGGTCCACGATATGATCATCATGGAAATAAAACCTTCGGTTCTAAACGTAGTACGAGGTTTGTTATAAATTTCTACAGCTAACAGTGCGGAGTCAATAGATCCCATCAGGATACTCTTTGTCCGCCCCTTACGTAGCTGAGTGGAAGCCATAACTATTTAATTTCAACCTCAAAAACCTGACTCGTATCAATCCCCAAAATATCTACCACTTTCACCATAATTTTATACCGGCCAGGCTTTTCATAGACATGTGGTGCTGACGTAAGATCTAAGTCTGAATTCTGTTTCGTTCTGAAGCTTTGCCATTCATTTTCGAAGATGTAGCTTCCCGTCCACTTCTCTTTGAGTTCACCGTCTTCCTCTACTTTTATGATCTCTTTGTTGCTTTCATAATTGAAATCAATCGCCCAGTAATCAATCCAGTCCGTCCAGGATTTGGTAAGCTGCTCTCTGTCATAAATATCGTCATCTTCCTTGGTGACTTTTATGATCTCTCCATTTTCTATAACAACTTTTGAGCTGCCTTTGCGAAGATTTTCTTCAACTTTCTCTATATCATCTTGAGTGTAACTGGTTACGAAGTTTGATAGCGTTACTTTTACTTCTTTTCCATTTACTTTTGTATCTGCTCCCAAATAAGCTACATCAAAGAATTTTACCTGCCCTTTTTTAACTGCTCTGGGATCAAATACCTCGCGTGGGATATTCTTTAAACGGATATCAACTCCTTTATCCCTCATTTGTTCTTCCACGTATGGGGCTAAACCCATCTCAAACTCGAAACCTAAAATGTCAACTTGAGTAATAAGCTTATCTTTACATTCTTGATATATGGCTTCTACTAAATCACGTGTAACGGGCATATTTAGTGGCCCCACATGCACAAATCGGGTAGATCGCTTACCGTGAAGGTATTTGTAGCCTTCAACTCTATTTCCTGAGTACCCTTCCAGTATTAAGCTAATATACTTTTCTTGCTTGGCTTCCAGAATCTTCTGTTGTTTATCTTCTGAAACATTAGTGGGTACACCGAAGAAATGTTGACGTTCGTATTTTCCAAGATTTAATATTTCAAACGCTCGGTAATCTTTTCCATCCTCTTTAAGTTCTCTTTGGACATCAATCATTCGTTTTCGAGTTGTGTGAATAGCAAATCGACCTAAATCAGCGGCAATCCATTTTCTATTTGTTTTCTCAGCAACCGCGGCAAGGGTTCCACTCCCACTAAAGAAATCAGCGACAATATCACCTTCGTTGCTACTTGCTTCTAGGATCCTATCTAACAGTTCTTCCGGTTTTTGAGTGGGGTAGCCAGTTCTTTCATGTGCATTACCCCTGATATATCTAATCTCCCAGACATCATCAATTGCTCTACCTTTTCCTACAATGTCGTCTTCATACTGTTTGATTGTTCTATTCATATTAGCATCTGGAGCTAGCAAATATCTCTTTCCATTATCATCAGTATGTATTTTTTCATGTCTTGACTTGGCGTACTCTTCAAAGTCAATTTCGTCTTTTGGTAATTTAAATGTATATCTGTTCTCGTTTTTTGTATAAAACGTTATCACATCATGTTTGCGATTATATTGTGAAACATTATGCATCATCCTTCCTCCATAATGCCATATCAAGGAGTTTCTAAAATTTTGCGACCCAAATATATCATCAAGTATGATTTTAATATAATTGCTCAAACGCCAATCGGAGTGGATATAAATGCTTCCGTCTTCAGCTAGCAATTCGTACATTAATTTTAAACGTTCGTAAATCATGCTCAAGTAGCTAGAAACTCCTTTCCCCCATGTATCCCTATATGCAATTTCTTCAATTACGTTCTGTTTTTTTACAAGTTCTTCTCCACTAATTTCTATTGTTTTTGAAAAATCTGCTCCGACTGCAAAAGGAGGGTCAATATATATCAACTTTAGTCCACCCTGATTTTCTATCTCTTCCCTTATGGGACCGTTTGCTAATGATGATAGAATTAGCTTATTGTCTCCCCAAATAAGCTTATTTGTCCAACCCTCAATTTGCCTTCCTCTTGTGTCAAATAATTGACCAGAACCCTCCATTTTTTCCTTACGAGGTTCATCAATGTGTTCTATTGAGTGAAAAGGAAGAACGATATTAGATTGATCTTCATTACGCCCATTCCAGAATAAAAACACATCTTCATCATCAGAGAACAACTTATAGATGTATTCTTTGGGTAGATTTTCATCATTCTTGATGAGTTCAATAATCTTATTCTTTTCTTTTTCTGACAGGTCTTCTATGCTCATAAAATTGATTATCTACTTTTCAATGGATTGAGGGAAAAGCTTCACAATATCGTCCAGATGCTTGATCTTCTTTTTATACTCTTCCCATTCTTTCTGTTGTATATAAATTGG
>LKNA01000098.1 GCA_001564065.1 Chitinophagaceae bacterium T5-Br10_B2g13 | reverse complement strand
GTGAATACTTTCTGTTGATATTCGATCGACATCTGAATCGTAACAAACAGCCACAGCTAATCAATGCTCCGGATGGAGTATTATCCTTGTAAGAAAAAAGAATGAGATCATATAACTGCCCCGGCGTAGGCAGTATTTTGAGTTCAAAGATATGATATTAATGAAAGGGTTACGCTGGGTTTGGTACTGCACCTCCGGCGCAGGTAATTGTTTTGAGGCTTTGTAGTTGTACAAAGTTACTGCTCCGCTGGAGCAGGCTTAACATGGGATGATTGTTATCGGTTGATACCTGATGGACATCTGAATCGTAACAAACAGCCACAGCTAATCAATACTCCGGATGGAGCATTATACTTATAAGATAAAGAGTGAGAGCATGATACTGCTCCTGCGGGGCAATACTTAGGCTATCAAAGACACGTTTTTAATGGTTACTGTACCCCCGAAGCTTTGAGGTTATGATTGTAAACTTATTACAAAGCTTATGCCCTCTGGAGTATCTATTTTGCGAAGGGAGTGATTCCTTCCAATGCCCCGGATGGGGCATTAAATTTGTAACAGAAAGTGACTGATCACTTCTGTCACTGCCCCGGCGGGGCAGTACCTCATCACATCCACTTCCAAATTTTATCCGCATCTAAATCTAATCGAGATCCAAATTTGAAGCTAACTACCATACCCCTTACCTTACGGCGTATCAAAAACCAGAAGAGCAACTTTTCAAACTGACTATAATAATTGTCATGATTGAGTACACCGATCAACAGCCAATCGTAACGGTGTCCCATGCATCCGGTTGATCTCACCATATTTATTCTCTACATCGTTGCTCTGCTTGGATTTGGATACTTCTTTTTCCAAAGAAACAAGAGCGGTGACGATTACTATGTAGGCGGTCGTAAAATGAAAAGCTACCACGTTGGCCTGTCGGTTGTGGCCACGGATGTAGGCGGAGGTTTTTCTATTGGGCTTGGCGGACTTGGTTTTGTGATGGGGCTTTCCGGATCATGGATGCTTTTCACAGGCCTTATTGGCGCCTGGCTTGCTGCTGTTTTTCTGATTCCCAAGATAAAACAGAACAAGGTATTTGATGACGCCTATACGTTCCCACAGGTTTTTGAACACTACTATTCAGCAAACGTGGCACTGGTTGCGGCTTTTATTTCCGCAATAGGTTATGCAGGATTTACAAGTTCTCAGATGCTGGCCGGCGCAAAGCTGGCAAGCGGCACATTTGCCGATCTGGATCAAACCATGGCGCTCTACATTATGGGAACTGTAGCTGTCGTTTATACGGTTTTGGGCGGCCTCAAAGCGGTAATCTATACCGATACCATACAATGGGCACTCTTGATGATAGGGCTAATTTTTATCGGGATTCCGATTGCCTATATCGAGATCGGGGGAATGGAGGCAATCCGGGCAACCGTAGCCCCGGAGATGTTGACGCTGACAAATGTCTCCTGGCAGGATCTTGTCTATTGGGCGGTAACCATCATCCCGATCTGGTTTGTTGGGATGACGCTTTATCAGCGAATTTATGCCTGTAAAGATGAGAAAACCGCAAAACGGGCATGGTATCTGGCAGGAGTGTTTGAATGGCCGATTATGGCATTTCTGGGAGTATTGCTTGGTCTATTCGCAAAAGTAGGAGCCGACCAGGGGATGTTTGAGTACCTGGGAGCTGCCGATATTTCAGACACCGATCCCGAGACCGGTCTGCCGATGTTGTTGAGGACCGTTTTACCGGTTGGTTTTTTAGGTATCATGATGGCAGCCTATTTTTCAGCCATATTGTCAACAGCCGACAGTTGCCTGATGGCATCATCCGGAAATGTAGTGACCGACATCATCGGGCGATTCACACCTTTTGATTCCGAAAATCCTAAATTTGTACGAATTTCACAGGTGGTCACCCTGGTAATCGGCGGGCTTGCACTGCTTTTGGCGGGAACAATGACCAACGTACTCGATCTAATGCTTGACTCCTATGCCTTTATGGTTTCCGGACTTTTTGTCCCCGTAATAGGAGCATTGTTCTGGAGTAAGAGTACACCGGCCGGCGCTATGACAGCTATGATTGTAGGAGGTTTTACAACGATCGGTTTACGATATTCAGGTATAGAACTGCCGTATGAACTCGACCCGAATGTATTTGGAATTACAGCGTCTGCAATATCATTTATTGGGGTGAGTCTGCTGACGAATGAAAATAAAAATGATTAATTTTCAATTCACCATTCAAAATTTTATAAAAATAAAATGGACATCGAATATACCATTATAAAGAACGACAAAGACAGCAAGCCAAAGTTTACGAGGGATGAGATTGCCGATTTTTTGTTTGATCATTTAGACCAGTATGGCGACGAGCGGGATGCAATATTAAAATGTATTTCCTACGCTTATGGTGATAATGTCGGGCAGGGGGGCTTTATTCTTGTTGCACACGAAAAAGATGAAATTCTGGGAACAGTTATCATTAACAATACCAACATGGGCGGATATATTCCTGAGCATATTTTGGTGTATATTGCAGTACACGAAAAAACACGTGGACAAGGAGTAGGCAAGGCGTTGATGGAACGTGTAATAGATGAAACAGAAGGAGATATCGCCCTGCATGTGGAACCGGAAAACCCCGCTAAATTTCTCTACGAAAAGTTTGGGTTTACGAATAAGTACCTCGAAATGCGATTAAAGAAATAGCAATCTAACGTCATGTTCAGTGATTTAACTGAAACATCGACAACTGACACACTGTCTACTGAATTTTTATGGCATACGTAAAATTATATCGAAGTGAGCTGAAGCATAATTTTGACTTTCTGGACTCGCTCTTCAAAAAAAACGGCATCAAGTGGGGAATTACGACTAAACTTCTCTGTGGTAATCGTGACTTTCTGGAAGAAGTCATCAATCTTGGCATTGGCGAGGTACACGATTCTCGAATCAGCAACCTTCGCCGAATTAAGGAGATCGATCCGAACACAATGACCATCTATATCAAACCGCCTCCAAAGGATATTATCCCGGATGTGGTTAAATATGCGGATGTGAGCCTGAATACGGAACTTTCCACACTTCACGAATTGTCGGAAGAGGCCAAACGCCAGGGCAAAACCCACAAAGTGATCATCATGATTGAGATGGGTGATCTCCGTGAAGGTGTGATGCGGGAAGATCTGATCAATTTTTATGAAAAAGTGTTCAAACTTCCCGGAATTGAGGTGATTGGCCTGGGAACCAACCTTAACTGCATGCACGGTGTGATGCCCGATGGCGATAAGCTGATTCAGCTGGCTCTCTATAAGCAGATTATTGAGTTGAGGTTTAAAAAAGAGATTCCATTGGTATCCGGTGGTACAACAGTAACTATTCCGCTACTGATGAGGGATCAGCTGCCTGATGGGGTGAATCATTTTCGAATTGGAGAAGCTCTGTTCTTTGGTAAAGATTTGTTTACAGACGGAGTGATTGAGGGAATGAGTGACCAGGTTATGGAGCTCTATACCCAGGTGATTGAGATTTCAGAAAAACCGGTTGTTCCATCAGGTGAATTGGGAATGAACCCACAAGGAAAGCAGACGAAAGTTTCTGAAGATGACTTTGGTAAAACTTCTTACAGAGCCATAATTGATATTGGAGTTCTTGATATACAGCCCGACTATTTAATCCCCGTTAATGATAATATCAAGATTCTTGATGCCAGTTCGGATATGTTAATTCTTGATGTTGGTACTAACGAAAAGGGATATAAGGTAGGGGACGAGATCCGGTTTAAACTGAAGTATATGGGAGCACTTGGGTTGATGAGCTCTGATTATATTCAAAAACGTGTTGCAGATTAAAATCCCTTGTTTTTCGCAGAGTTAAGCTGATGATATACTGAGCAGTGCAGAGAATAATTGAGCAAAAAATCTGTCTGAAAAGAAAGTATCTAAATGACTAATACCCAAACTCATCCGGTGATGAATCTGCCGGAGAATTACAAAGTTTTTGATTTTTCTGAAGGATATGACCCTGATAAAATGACTCAGTTTGTGGAGAATGGCGGCTGGGGAGTTGGTGGTTACAGCGAGAAGCGAAGTAATATGTACCTTGCCCCGCAGTACCAAAATCGAAGGAATATCCACATGGGGATCGATATCTGGGCGTCTGCCGGAGAACCGGTCTATTCACCATTGGATGGAGAAGTGGCATATATGGCCAACCACGCACAGGAAGGTAATTACGGCGGCACTCTGATTTTGAAGCATGAGCTGGATGATACTATCTACTACGCTCTTTACGGTCATTTATCACCGGAAAGTATTTCAGACCTGCAGCCGGGCCAAAAAGTGGAAGCCGGCCGGAAAGTGGGAGAGCTGGGGGATGAAAGTGAAAACGGAAATTGGCCACCGCATCTGCACTATCAGATCAGTATAAAAGATCCCGGAAAGGCGGATATGCCGGGAGTAGTATCGGATGAGGAGCACGAAGAGGCATTGAAAGCATTCCCCGACCCAAGGATTTTAATTGGCGAGATTTATTAATCAATTAGATTAAATCATAAATCCGCTTCCCGCTCCTTTAACGTCAGCTCTTTTGAATTTCAATTCAAATGTGGTTCCGTTACCATTTGAAATATACCGGCTCTCACCATTCAGTTGCTTGGTCAGCACTTCAATTAACTCAAGGCCAAGTGATGATGATTTTATCTCCTGAAAGTTCTTTGGAAGTCCCATTCCATCATCGGTTACGTTAATTGTGATCAGATCATTTTCGAGCTGGGTTGTAAGCTGAATCGTACCTTTCTCTCTATCGGTAAATGCGTGTTTCAGTATATTGGTGATGATTTCGTTCATAATGAGTGAACAGGGGACACTTTGATTTATGTTAAGCTCAATGGTTTCTAAATCCAGTTTAAGCTCCACATCAGTTTCAGTTTGAAGTGTATCCACGATATTCTCTGTTAAACTTTTCAGGCTATCGGAGAACTGTAGTTTTGAAAAGTTTTGCGCCTGATAGAGCTGCTCATGTATTCCGGCCATCGATTTTATACGAAGCACGCTCTCCATAAGCTGGCGGTTTAACTCTTCACTTTCACTGCTCATGGCCTGCATCTGCATTAAACTGGAAACGATGGCCAGATTATTTTTTACGCGGTGATGGATTTCGGCGAGCAGCGTTTCTTTCTCCTTAATAGAATCTTTGAGCTCTTTTTCATTCTCTTTATAATCTGAAACATCTCGCCCGATGATAATCCAGTGCGTAAAGTTGCCAAATTTGTCTTTTACCGGAGCCAGTGAGAAGTTATTCCAGAAAGTTTTTCCGTCTTTCGTGTAGTTTAAAATTTCAGCATCGCAGGACTCCATATTCTCGACCGAATCCCGTATTTTTTGAATCTCCTTATTATCCGTTTTGGGGCCATTCAGAATTTCAATGGATTCTCCCAAAACTTCCTCTTTGGAATATCCGGTGATTCGCTCAAATGCCGGATTTACGTAGATAATCTGACGCCATTTTTCACCATCTTTTGGTTCGGACTCTGTAATAACAACCGTATCGTTGGTATTGGTAATTACAGACTCTCGCAGTTTCAGCTCCTGTTGTTCTATGGTTTCCTGAGTGATATCCTGCATGGCACCGATAATCCGGACCGGTTCCCCTTTTTCGTCTTTCAGAACAAAAGCCCGGTCAAATACAAATTTGTAACTTCCGTCAGAAGCTTTAAAACGGTATTCAAGCTGGAACCGCTCTGTGCCGTTTGCAAGAACTTCCCGCAACTTCTGATTTACAATCGGCCGGTCATCGGGGTGAAGGTTCTCCTTCCACCACTCAAAAGCTGGATAGACCTGATCTTTTTCATATCCAAACATTTCATAGATGTTCTTGTTGTATTGTACAAGTCCGGTAGAAAGATTCATATCCCAGATCGTATCGCTGGTTGCCTTTGCTACAATTTCATATCGCTCAATACTTTCCCGCAGTTCAATCTCTCTTTTAATTTTTTCTGTCACATCCCGCTCTATGGCGATAAAATGTGTACAGTTACCCTTGTCGTCAAAAATCGGGTCAATATTGATTTCAAGCCAATAGGCTTGGCCCGATTTTGAGTAGTTCAGTACAACAGTGCTCACAGATTCATATTTATCAATTGCCTCGCGCATCGTATTTCGAGCCTTCTTAGCGGTTTCGGGCCCTTGTAGAAAATCACCGGGCTTTTTACCGATCACTTCATCCAGCGAGTACTCCGTAAGATCTTCAAATGCCGAATTGACCCAAGTAATTCTCTCAAGTGCATCCGTAATGATGACGATTTCAGTTGTTTTTGCGGCTACAAGTGAAAGCTCTTCCAGCTTTTGCTCACGGTGTTGCTGGCGGGTAACATCTCTGGAATTAATGACAAACCCATTAACACCCGGGTTGTCCATTGAATTGGTAATAACGGTTTCAATCCATCGCCAGTTACCTTTTCCATCCTGAAATCTGAATGGTTTCAATTCATATCGCTCACCTAAATAGATGGAATATATGATCTCTTCTATATAAGGGAGATCATTCGGATGAATAAACTCAGTTACGGATTTTCCTATGAACTCTTCCGAAGGAATGTTTAAAATAGACTCCGTATTGGGGGTGATATATTTAAAGACAGCGTTCTTATCCAGAATTCCAATCACATCACCGCTGTCCTGAACTAATGTACGGAACCGTTGTTCGCTCTGGAGAATTTCTTGTTTGGCAAGTACTCTGTCTGTGATATCCTGAAAACTTCCAAACAGTCGGATACACCGGTTATTGTTAAACTCAGCATTACCGATGCAACGTACCCACTTTCGATTTCCCTTAGCTGTATTTAAATTCAATTCAAGATCGAATGATTCACCGGTTTGACGGGCGTTTTCAATGGCTTGTTTTAACTTATTCTTGCTTTCGCTGCTGTAGAATTCATAGTTCTCAGGAAGGGAGGGAGAGTAGTTATCATCCACCTCCATTATTTTACGTGTGGTTTCAGACCAGAAGTGAGATTTTTGATCAACTTTTAAATCTATTTGCCAGCTTCCTATTTTTGCAAGATCACTGGTTTGCTGAAGTAAATTTTTCAGTTTTATGGTTTGCGTAACGTCTCTGCCAAATGCGAATACGAGGTTATCTTCACCAAAAAGGTCGGATGAGCTCCATGAAATCCACCGGTATTCCCCAGACTTTGTCTTCCAACGGTTGATGTAATTATCTGCATTTCGCTCACCTGTAACGGTTTCCTTATACTCCTTTTGGGTGGCTGTTAAATCATCAGGGTGAATAAACGTTTGGAAGGGTACTGATGTGAGCTCTTCTTCACTATATCCGGTAATTTCGCAAAATGCAGGGTTGACACGAATAAATTTACCATCCTGGGCTGTAATAGCTAAAATATCCGGGGCACTATCAAACAGCAGTTGTAGTTCCTCCTCTTTTTGGCGGCGTTTAATTTCAGCTCCTAAAAAGTCACCTAAAGAGGAGAGATGTTGAATTGTACTTTGCTGTTCGCTTAGTGGACGATCACTGCTCATTAAAAGAACACCGACGAACTCCTCGTTATGGGTCAAAAGTATACCGTAAGCAGACCTTAAACCGGCTTCGGCAGCAGCTTCAAACCGGATATAATTACCGGGTTCAAATATGTTATCCCAAAAAAGATGTTCATGTTGCTCCCACACCATCCCCGGGAGTCCTTCACCATGCAGGAACTTCTTAACGTGAGAACTACCCTCATAAAACCGGTTCCCCTTTTCATCATTTGCATGGGATGAGATTAAATTCAGATGGGTTTTTGTTTGGCTTAGCAGCCAGATTTCAGAGGTGTTTATATGAACATAGTCGGCAAAATATTCAAGGCAATCCGTTAAGATATCCTGCAGTTTTGAGTTTTTGTTAAAAAACTGTGACAGATTGTTTTGCAGTGTCTTCTGTATTTCAACACTTTTACTCTCAGTGATATCCCTGATTGCACCAATCATACGGATTGGATTTTCATTTTTATCTCGAATGATATAGCCTAAATCGGCAACAAATGCATATTCACCGTTCTTTTTCTGAAGCCTGTACTCTGCAGTGAATTTATTTTCATCCGTTTTGTAAAGAGTACGCCTCATTTCCTGCATTGTAGTCTCTTTATCTTCGGGGTGTAGCAGATTTTCCCATGAGTCTGACGAGATGTTCAATTTTTGAGTGTCATATCCAAGTAAAGAACCGAATCCGGCGCCCCAGTGCTGTTCATTTTTTGGAATGTTCCAGTCATAAATTGCATCGCGCGAAGCTTTCGATACATAATCATACCGTTCGAGGCTGGATATCAGCTCCTCCTGATACTTTTTCCGTTCATCAATATCAGTTAGTGAGCCGACAATAGCTACGGTTTCACCATTTTTAACGATGGGTGCTTCATTCACTTCCACCCACATTGTGGTACCATCACTTTTCTTTAACTGAAGCTCATAGGGTGGCTGAGGTTTGCCACTTTTGATGGCACGCTCAGTAAACTCCCTAACTTTGTAATTGTCCGGATGGTCGGTTACAAATTCTGACCAGTGCCGTTTGGATTCTTCCGGCGAGTATCCAAAGAATTCACGAGACTGGGGGCTTACATAAGTTAGATTCCCCTCCACATCGTGAGTGTAAAATAGATTGGTACTGTGCTCTATGATATTTCTGAGCTGATCTTCAGTTTCAGCCAGCTTTTTCTGAGCCTCCTTCAGTTCGCGCGCATCCCGGGCAATCGCGTACATTTTTTGATCCTCGTCACTCCAGCGTGCAGCCCATACAATAGGAACAACTTCGCCACTTTTATGAAGATATCGATTTTCGAAGTTTGTCTGATCTACACCGGACATAATCTGCTCTGCAGTGTGGATCGTCCGATCTCGATCTTCCGGAACTACATATTGGATATACTCTTCGCCTTCAAGCTCTTCGGGTTGATATCCCCACACATCCTCTGCTGCAGAACTTACTACTTCAAAGCGCCCACGCTGATCAATTACACAGATCACATCCATCGATTGATATAAAATATTATCAATCTGCTGGCGGTTTTTTTGTTCAGCAATCTCGGTTTTTTTCCGTTTTGTAATATCTTGTGTAGAACCGTGGAGCGCTATACACTCATTATTGGAAAAAATTGGTTTACCAACTACTCTGACCCATTTCTTATTCTGATCTGCAGTGGTGATTTTGAGTTCAAGATCAAAAGGGGCCCCGCTTTCCACGGCCTCTGCTACTGCCCGTGAAATCTTTTCTCTGCTTTCTCCCTCTTCATAAAAGTTTATGGCACTTTCCAGGTCGGGCTGATAGTCCTGAGGAACTCCATGCAGTTCCTTAACAAACTCAGACCAGGTTAGGGTGTGCTGAACAAGGTCCAGTATCCAGTTGCCGATTTTGGTCAGGTTATATATATCGTCTAATTGTGCCTGCAGCTCCTTTTTATTGGTTATATCAATGATAAACCCCCGCAGCAGATCCGGTTTACCATTTTTTAAAGAAACAGTTACGATATCCCTTACCCATATATAAGAGCCGTCTGATTTTCGAATACGATACTCAAACTCATGATTTCGCCCTTCCTGTGTTTCATGATGGCAATATTGGATGGCTCTAGTTCTGTCTTCGGGATGGATTCTATTTTGCCAGAAATTCTCCTCCCTTAGCCATTCATCCTGCGTATAGCCGAGTATACTTTCAACCTGACGGCTCACATAGTTAAAAGTAAATGTCTGAGCATCCGCCTCCCAAAAAATCCCATCCATGGATTGGACTAAAGACTGAAACTTTTCTTTAGACTCTTTCAGCCTGTTTTCAGCTTCAATCTTTTCTGTAATGTCCCGGAAGTTATCTACTATACCGCCGATTGCCGGATCATGCAGCATATTGGTGATGGTGCCGGCCATCCAGCGCCAGCTCCCGTTTTTATGGCGCATACGAGCCGATGTAACGCTTATTGGCATAGCGGGGTTGGACAGAGCAACTTCGATCTCCTTCATCACATGCGGCAGATCGAGAGGGTGGATAATCTCATACGGCTTAAACTGCATCGCTTGTTCTACATTATATCCCAGAACGTATGAAATATTTGGCGATACGTATTTTGGGGATCCGTCTTTATTTAATACAAACAGAACATCACTGCCATTTTCTACGAGTGCGCGGAATCGTTTTTCACTCTCCTCGATCTGTCTGGCTTTCAGTTTTTCTCTTGTGACATCCTGAATGGTATGAATGATGAGCTCAACTTCATCCGAATCATTTTTTATGGGAATATTTCGGAGATGGTAGAATTGAGCTTCAGGGAATTTATTATGAGCGCTGTTTGCTTTGACTTTTAGAACTCCTGTTTCATCAGGCTCACCCGTCTTAATTACCTTTTTGAAAGAGTAGAGCTGCTGTTTGCCTTCAGGTTCATCTTTATCCATTGGGAAAAGATCAAAAAAGGCTTTCCCAAGTGCGGTTGATATCGGTTTAGAAAAGACATCCTGAAAACTCTCGTTCACCTCTATGATGGTGAAATCATCCGATTTTGCATCCAGAACTATAGCCGGCAGCGGTATATGTTGAAATAGTGTTTTGTAGTCCTGAACTTGAGACATGAATTCAAGAGTCTGTGATTGTTTTCGTTTTGTAAGTGAAGATTTAGGAACCTCTTCTAAAGCAGATTTTGTAAGTCAACTTAATTATTAAAATTTTTTAATAAAATCCTGCTTAGTCTTTAGCGCTGAAATTGTCTTTTACAAATTGATGATCCGTAATTAGTATGCTTCGAATTTATATAAATTCAAAATGAAGCACTTAGAAAAGGTTCTTATTTATAGTTATAGCGCACAAATTTCTGAATTGAGGATCAAAAAGTTTGACGAATTTATTCGCGTTCGTTAATGAGAAGCTGTTATTTTACTGCTTCAAAATAATATTGATCAACAGTTGATGCCTTGAGTGAAATCGATTTAATAAAACTGAGAAAAGAACTTCATCACAATCCTGAACTCTCCGGCCAAGAGTCTGAGACAGCAAAAAAGATCATTAAGGAGCTGAAAAAGTGTAAACCCGATAAGCTGTTAACTCAAATTGGAGGTTCGGGTATAGCCGCAAAATTCAGCTCAGGTACTGACTCACCGGGCTCGATTTTGTTCCGGGCCGAACTTGATGCAATTGCTGTTCGAGAAGAGACTGATTTGAAATACAGCTCAAAAAATAGAGGGGTAATGCACGGCTGCGGACATGACGGGCATATGACGATCCTTTTGGGGGTAGCAAAAAAGTTGTCGGAACAAAAACCTGTCAATAAAGATGTTTGGTTACTCTTTCAGCCCGCAGAAGAAACGGGGGAGGGTGCTCAATGGATGTTGGATGATGAAAAATTTGATGTCGTTCAACCCGATATGGCCTATGCGCTCCACAATCTGCCGGGCTACCCTGAGAATCAGATTGTTGTAAAAAGTGGAGTTTTTGCTGCAGCATCCACCGGAGTTCAGGTTAAGTTTAAAGGTAAGTCGAGTCATGCGGCCTATCCGGAACAGGGGATGAATCCGGCACGGCAAATTTCCGAACTGGTTCAGTTTGCTGATGCGGAGTTTGGCAGTTTTAAATCGAAAAGCTCCATTAATAAAATTGTGACCACCTACATCAATCTTGGAGAGAGAGCGTTTGGGATTAATCCGGGAGAAGGTGAGGTTGGATTTACAATTCGGTCATCATCTGACGAAGAACTGGACATTGCAGTAAAGAAATTAAGAGAGAAAGTTCAGTTACTGCAGGAACAGTTTAATGGAGAAATTTCCTTTGATTTAGTTGAACCATTTGCCGCTACAGTTAATGATTCGAAGGGTGTGGAAAATGTTATTACCGCGGCTGAAAAGTGTGGTTTGAGCATAAATCAGTTAGACAAGCCATTTCCATGGAGTGAGGATTTTGGTGCGTTTGGCGAGAAATTCCCGATTACCCTGTTTGGCTTGGGAAGCGGTGAGGCTCACCCTCCGCTGCATTCGGAAATGTATGATTTCAATGACAAGTTGATAAAGACAGGGGGGGAGATGTTTTTGGAATTGATTGATTAGTCCGCTTTTCCTGTCTGCGTTTGGACTTTCCGTGGTCCATGCCTACGGCATTCGAATTTACTTCTGCATCTTGTTTACCACAGGTTGAAGTGTGTGTTGCACAACTCAGATTGGTGAGTTTTTGTTGAATGAATATATTGTTACAACTTGTCATTCAACACAAATAATAACAATAATATATAGGTTTGTATAAGTGGTTTTCTTATCTT
>LKNA01000097.1 GCA_001564065.1 Chitinophagaceae bacterium T5-Br10_B2g13 | reverse complement strand
TGTTGTTATTGCTTAACTTAATATAACACTATACCGTGACTTATCCGACACTTTTATTCAGTACTTACAGCGATTTATCTTCATTATTTTCCCTGATTAAGAATCGAACTCAGGTTAATACAGAAATATCGAGAAAGGGTATTTAGTCTTGACTTCAAAGAGATTAAGTTGACGCAACTTGGGATAGAAGAGGGCAAAATATTTATAGGACCTGGATATTTAGAACAAAATCAAGACGGTACTTTAAATTATAAACTTTTCAATAATTCGGGAATTGGTATATCAGAACTATTTGGTCGTTTCAAAGGTTTAAAAGCCGGTGAATTGATACCTATAAATTATTACTATTCTTTAGAGGGTACTGATATCTACGGTAGAAAATGGACCTCTGAAAGAATAAATATAGACTTTCATAATTCTGGTGATTTTACCGTAGTCCAAGAAAAAATCAAGAAAATAAGTACTTCTTTAACTTTACCCTCGTCCAATGGGAAGGAACACTATGGGGAGTTTCATCAAGTATGGATTCCCAAAAAAATCAAACTCCCCTCAAATCTATCCACGTCAATTAAACATTTTATCGGTGAAGATGAGATGAAATCAAGTTTCAGTCATTCAGCGGCTGAATATGAAAATGATTTTACGAGCATTCTACTTTTCCATGATGACGATTGGTTAATAATTCAAATCAAAGTTAAAGAAAATGATTTTCACCCATTTATTTTCGAAAGAGTTTTAAGTGCTCTACAGTATATTTTAGCTGAACCGTTGAATTGGGTTATTTATGAGAAGAGAATCAAAGATGAATTCACAACAACATTGCGTCCATTTCAAGACGTACATAAAAAATCTAAATTCCGGGAATCGATTCTATTGGTTGACGGAAATGAAAGTAAAGTTTGGGAATTATTCGATGCCTACTTAAATCATATTTTGTTAAACAAAGATGATTTTAATGACCCAATCACGGGTATAGTTTCAAAATGCTTATCAGCAAGTCAAGGATCTTATGATGCATTTTCTTTATCTCTTTCATTGGCAGTTGAAGAAATATTAAATGTTTCATTCAAAGATATCGAAGTAGAAAAGAGTGTTAAAGAAGAAGACATTCAAACTTTTAAAAAAGCTATTAAAAGTTTAGATATTGAAGATTCATTTAGAGGTAGAATTGGAAATTTCATTGGATACATTCAAAATACTACTGCAACAGATAGACTAAGAAAATTAATTGATACAACACCTATTTCTAAAGATGATTATGATAATTGGAAAGCTATTCGAAGCTATTTTGCGCACCCTGATGATTCAGAGTTAGATACTCAAGATAAAATTGATAAAACTTATTCGGTTTTAACTCTATTACATAAGTTGATTTTTCTGAAAATTGGATATGAGGGTAGTTATAATAATTTTGGCGAAAAAAATTGGCCGCTAAAAGAATGGAAGCCTAAAAAAGCAAACTAAGTAGATGCGACCGTAGTTTGGCTACAAATTTCCCTGAATATTACTTTTTGTAACTTATATCAAATCCTAATCCCTCGCGCCGATTAAGCGTTGGATCGTTAGATTACCTATTAAACATCAAACCTTTTACCAATGAGCAAAAATATTTCATTTTTAATAGGTGCTGGTTTTTCTTCATTAGATGGCTATCCAATGGCACCACAAATGAATAAAAGATTAGGGCAGATTCAGCATGATGAGATATTGGTGCATACAAGTAATTCTGCAAAATTTTTGAATGGTAAAGATGATCCTAATAGTCACTGGATGGGAGTTGTTGAACGGCGTTTTGTCCAAGAGTTTTTAGAGTTTTACAATAATACTGTTTTAGAAGGAGATTTTGATTACGAAAATTTTTATGACTACTTCAAAAGACAATACAGACAAAGAGATTATGAAGATCCGTTTTTAGAATTTTGCGAAGCTTTTAAAAACAAATATCAAGTTGAATTAGATGAAGGAAATTTACTTCACCGTTTTGATATAGTTTACAACCAACTTGTAGCGCAGCTAATTACAAAATTTTATGAACCTGTACATTTAGGTAAACCTTACAATCCAAAATTCCGCCCCTTTTTTGAATTAATAGAGTTAATTGAAGATAATTCCATAATTCACTTTCACTCATTAAACCATGATCTATTTCTTGAATATTTATCCTCTTCAAGTACTATACAAGGGAATTTAGCGAGTGGTTTTCAAGAACTTGGGTCACAATATTATGGCACTTACCGTGAAAGACACAAAGTTCGTTTACCTTATTTTAATGACAAGTATGACACAAAATATCGTCTGTATAAGCTCCACGGAAGTATAGACAACTATTCATACAACTTTGACGGTGACTGGGTTTACTTGAAAACAAAATATGGTGTTAGTACTAATAGGGTTCTTAAAGAAATAAATCACGACGGGGAGCTAAGATATATAAGAGCCATTGATAATTATTATCCTGAATTCTTGTCTGGGAAAAGCGATAAAATACTTCAATACAATTCAGATGATTATTATCAATGCATGTTTTCACATTTCGAAGAAAATTTAAAAGAGTCAGAATTACTTATCGTTATTGGTTATAGCTTCATGGACGTCGGCATTAATGAATATATAAATGATCATTATCTAAGTGACGAGAATAAAAAAATAGTTGTTATAGATATAAATGATCCCGAAAACGAATTTACGCAAAGGAAAAATTCATATCTAGATTTGGATGGAGTTTCAAATTTTTCAGTAGAAAGTATCAAAGATTTCTTGTTTTCGTAGATCGTCTTAAAAATAAATCACTATACAAATGACACTATGTTTAGCATGGAAAAGTAATGGAATTATTCACTTTGCTTCTGACTCAAGAGCAACTATTGGTAATTCAAAGTATTTCGATCATTGTATTAAGGTGAATCGAGTGCCCTTTGTTATTAAAGGCCCAACATCAGCAAATGATAAATACGAGCATGAACCTTATCACGGTTATCTTGGGATTGCTACCGCAGGGAATTTTTTAAACGCTGCCACTATCAAAGATAATTTGATTACAGCACTATCATCCCTCCAAGCTATTCCTGGTATTACTGATGCTTCAATGGATGGAATCTGTAAATTAGTAAAGAAGTACTTTGAATTTATTTCAAGAAAATTAACATATGAAATCTTTCAAAAGGGACATTCTGCCTTTTATTTGGCAGGGTACTGTTTAGTACAAGAACGAAAAAGAGCGTTCGTTTTCAATTTCAATAAGAAAGCTGGTCAGATTCATTACGATTATAAAGAGATCTTAGAAGATGATGGAGATATTGAATTTTTAGGTTCTGGTAGTACTGATGCAAAAAGTAAGTTTGTCTCTCTCATAAAAACACCACCATTAGAAATTCTAAGAGAAGTTATTCATGACAATAATACTAAGGGCGTGGGAGGATCTATTCAATTTGGTAAACTCAAACATATCGACTTTTCAATTTATGGTGTGGTAGACTATGAAGTTGATGAACAAGAAAAAAAATTTGCAAACATTATACATCTGAATGGCGTCAAATTAATGAACAGTGACTTCATGATTAAAGAGGATCAATTTCATATCCAGGTGCCTTTCGTACATCCATTCGAAAAGCAAACAAATGATTTAATGAAGAATGGATATATGGCCACAGATTCAATATGACGGTTACCTAACAACGGTTTCAACTCGGACTTGGCCGCTCTATGCTAGTCAAAATTTGTTGGCTAAAAGAAATTTTAAGTTTTAATTACATTACTAATTAAAAAGGCCAAGCCGGTTAAACCGCAGTCCGTTATATCCCAAAACTCCACCTCACCAAACCTGAGTAAACAAATCCATTGAAAGCAATTCTATTAAAGGAATACGGCCTACCTGGCAATCTCGAGATTGGAGACGTTGCAAAACCGGTTCCGAATGAGAAGGAAGTACTGGTGAAAATTCACTCGGTATCTATCAATGACTGGGACTGGGGGTTGGTCAGGGGTAAACCGTTTATAATTCGTCTGTTTTTCGGCCTCAGAAAGCTAAAAATAAATATTCCCGGGATAGACATCTCCGGGACAATCGAAGCGGTGGGGAGCAATGTGAGCTCTTTTAAAGCCGGTGATAAAATATACTGCGACCTGTCGGAATGCGGATGTGGCGCATTTGCCGAATACGTTTGTATACCGGAAAACATATCGTGCAGAAAGCCTTCCAATATCAGTCATAATGATGCCTCTGCTTTGCCGCATGCCGCATTGCTTGCACTCCAGGGACTTGTGGAGAAGGGGAAGGTGAAGTCCGGCCAAAGCGTACTGATCAATGGAGCAGGAGGCGGCGTCGGAACACTCGGGGTTCAAATTCTGAAACCGTATGGGGTTAAGGTAACCGGTGTTGACAGCAACGAAAAACTCGATATGATGAAATCGCTGGGGTATGACAGAGTGCTGGATTATAAACAAACAGACTTTACCGATACCGGAGAAAAATATGATCTGATTCTTGATACAAAATCAAACAGGTCCGTTTTTAAATATGCCAGCTCTATAAAACAAGGTGGTGTGTATGTCACCGTTGGAGGATCGAAGTTCAGGCTGTTAGAAGTAGCATTTATAGGTTGGTTCATATCCCTTTTTATCGGTAAAAAGCTGAGCGTACTCATTCACAAGCCAAACAGAGGTTTAGACCGGATTAGTGTACTCTTGGAAAAGGGAGGATTAAAACCTGTTGTAGATGGCCCATACGGATTTGAACAGATCCCTGATCTGATTCAATATTTCGGTGAGGGCAGGCATCTGGGAAAGATTGTCGTTGAAATTGATAAGTAGCGGTATATAATATAATCTATCATTTACCATCCTTAAATAGGGTTCTGTGAAGAGTTCATGCTTTATTTCTCTATCGATGTTAATTCAAATAGATCACGAACTAGTTCAAACTATTTTGCATATTCAATCAAGCACGAATTCATAAAAACAAAGCACCTTTCTATTATGAATAAAATTCTAAGTTTACCAATTATGGCACTGCTGCTGTTTTTTGCGGCTTGCTCCGGAGGTTCAGAAGAGTCAGCCGTTATTGTAATGGAACAGCAGGAAGTGGAGATGGTTACAGATAGCGTCTCGATTGAGATGGAAGAGTTAAGAGAAGATATAGAACAAACTATGGATGAACTGGACAGCTTACTGGAGGAGATTGATTAATGGAGAAAAGTATGAAAACATTGAAGCTTCTGTTTAAAATGGGAATGTCCCTCAAACTGATTTTATTGATTGCTGCCATCGATTCTTCTGTATTTGCTCAGGGTCAGTCCTCGGGTGCTGCAGACCGTGCCACTCAGGCAAGGGAACGGGTTGAACAGGCAAGGCAGGATACAAATATAAATGTGGATACCCTGCGCCAGCGTAACGAGAGGCGTGCCGCTTCTGACACGGTAAGAAACCGTGGTGAGATGATGAGAGGGCAGGCGGCCGGCCAAGACGAACGCGGACGTGAAATTTCTGAGGAGGCGCGCCGGGATGGACGAGCATTCGGACAAAGAATGGCTGAACAGGCCAGAGAGCATCGGGCTGAAAAAGCACGTGAACTTCAGCAGGCTGAATCAGAAGGTCGTACCAAAGCTGAAGCTACCCGGGAAAGAATTGAAAATGCCAGAGCAAACCTTCAAAATGCCCGCAATGAAGGCCGGGTTTCAGAATCCGAGTTCACTGAAAGAATGAACAGAATTGAACGAGCAGAACAGAAGCTCGGGGAACTTGAAGAAAAACTGAACAGAGGTCAGCAGATGAGACGAGCTGCGATGGAATCAATGCCTCAAGAGTCAAACAACCCTGCTGAATAACTGCCTGTAAACTCCACTACGGCAATGCGAGTGGAGTCCATTGTATCAGTATAGTCATCCTTCTTTGATCTGTTTTTGTGTAAACGATAATCATGGGGGAGGTAGTCTTGATGATTTCTGACTTCAAACCTGATCTGATTTTGGTTCCAACCACCCTTAGATCTCCTCTTTGAAAAGGAGGGGACTCTTTCAATTCCTTTACATTCATTTCATATCGAACTTACGTTTAATTACAAATATTCATTAAACCGTGAAGTTGGTATACCAGTATTAACGGCTTCAAAACCGATCCCCACAGATGTTTAAAAGCAGTAAGTTTGAGTTGGTATCTCTGATAAATGCAGTGAATGACAGTCAAGATGAAGTCTTGCTTTTAACTATACCACCACGAGTAGTAAATCGGAAATTCAATAGCCTCAAGAAATCAGAAATAGAGCATTCCCATCAATACTACTATCCCGGATATGTAAAGAGGGCTCAGATAAAGTTGGAATGAGTTACTCAGATTTTGCACTTTGATATGGAGGTGCCTGCCGTTTTCAGGCCATTTAAGATCAGACTACGCTGAATGAAATGAAAAATTTGAGTACATCTTTTGTGGTGCTTGCAGCACTTTTCTGGGGCTTGTCCGGCGGCCTTGGAGGAGTTCTGATGGATGCCGGGTGGGACGCCTTTGTAGTGTCGTGGTTCAGGGGAGCGGTAGGTTTTCTATTTGTTCTCATCTGGCTGATGCTGCGCCCAAAGGAGAGCGGACTGGCAAATTACAGGCTCTGGTTCTGGTCATTGATTGCCGGGCTCGGTATTGCCGGAAACTTCGCTTTCTATTTTGTAAGTATTGAGGAGGGGAGTGTGGCGGTTGCGGCTACCCTGATGTACAGCGCACCCGTATTCGTCTACCTTGTTTCTTTCACACTCAGGCTGGAAAAACCCACTCTCCTCAAATGGACTGCCATAGCTATTGTAATAGCCGGCATTATACTGCTGACACAAGTTTACAATATCGAAGCCGGAGGAATAACTCTAATTGGAGTCGGTGCGGGTTTGCTCGCTGGCCTTTCCTACGCCATATTCATTTTCGGATTCAAATATGCTGCACCTCACGGAAGCCCTCAGGCTATACTTTCAATAGCTTTTGCCGTACTGGTTGCTATTCTGGTATGGCCAAGTGATGGCGGTGAGATAATATCTGTACTGAGCTCCCCGGATTGGGTGCTATTTGCTGTATTGGGAGTACTCGGAGCCGGGTTATCGTTCATCATCTATATCGTAGGCCTGAAATATACCCAACCTGCTGTAGCCTCGGTTGTGGCAATGGTAGAGCCGGTAACAGCGTCATTATTCGGGGTACTGATTTTAAGTGAATCTCTTGAGATTCTGCAAATTTTAGGTATGGGTTTGATATTGGTTACCGTAACCGTACTCAGCGTCAAATCGGATACGCAGTTGGGACAGGCTAACGGGGATTGATTTTACCTGTTCCCGGAATGTCAAGATTGTAGAGGTAGTTCCAGGTTGTTTTAAAATGGAAGGAAGTCTGCTCTTTTTCTTTCAGTTTTCGGGAAGTATGAGGGTAAGAGAAATTTTTTTAGAGTTACTCCTCATACATCCCGTGTTTTTAAGATTGCTTGAGTTTCTTACCAGTTAATTTTTTCCGTGAGCTTAATATCCCGTGATGAGTTACCCACCTGCACCTCGTAACTGCCCGGTTCAAGCACCCATTCATCCTGGTCGGGGTGGTAAAATTTAAATGCAGACTCATCAAGCTCAATCGTAACTGTGGCCGACGACCCTGCGGCAAGCTCTACTTTATCAAACCCTTTGAGTTCTCTGATCGGTCTGTCCACAGAAGGATTTTCATGATGGACATAAACCTGGACCACTTCAGCACCTTCTCTGTCACCGGTATTGGTTACGGTACTCTGTACTATAACCTTGTCATCCTCGCGGTCTACTTTCAGGTCAGAAAATTCAAACGTGGTGTAGGAGAGTCCGAATCCGAAAGGAAAGTGAACCTGCCGGTTGTGGGTATCGAAATAGCGGTAACCCACATAGATATCCTCGGCATAGTCTACGGTACCGTCACCGGGGAATTCGCCAATTGAGTGGGAGGGGTAGTCCTCGTGTGAATTGGCAAAGGTCATCGGCAGCTTACCGGAAGGGTTAACCTCACCGAAAAGGATTTCCGCCAGAGCAGTGCCGCCTTCCATGCCGGGATACCACGCATGAACGTAGGCGGGCGTATCGGGCAGCCAATTGTCCATCTCCACATTGCTGCCACCCATAATTACCACTGCGGTTTGGTCATTCACGCTATTTATCTTCCTGATGAGCTCTTCCTGACCGAAAATTAATTTCAGGTTCAGTTTATCGCGAGCCTCAGCGTCATAGGTACCCTGACCCCACGGCATTCCTTCATGACCGTGAATCCATCCGCCGACAAAAATTACGGCGTCGGCCTGTTCCGCAACAGAAATGGCTTCCTGCATGAGCTCTTGATTAGCGGATCGGGCCAGTTCAACTTCTTGCCTGTTTTCCCTGGACTGTGAAGCAGCATCTCCGCCTTCTCCTCTGAACAGGCTCTCATCATAGTAGGGCTCGTAGCCTTCAGCGTAAACAATTTCTACATCATCACCCACCAGGTTGCGGATACCTTCAAGCGGTGTGATTTCGTAAAGCGCTCTGACCTGTGAGCTGCCGCCTCTCTCTGCAAAATGGCGTGTTGCGTTGTGGCCGATGACGGCTATGGTTTGAATTTCGTTTTTATCCAGTGGCAGCAATCCGTCATTTTTGAGCAGCACGATACCTTCCCGGGCTACATCCAGGGCTATTTGCTGGTGCTCCTCAACATTTCTTTTTCCGGGACCGTGGTCGTTCATTGCTGTGGTTCGGTGCATCAGCCGTAAAACGCGGCGCACTTTGTCATCCACATAGCTTTCATCCACCTCGCCGCTTTCGATCATCTCCTTAGCAGGGCGTGCCAGGTAAAACTCTTCATAAACAGGGTTGTCAAAGTCTCGTAGCAGTTCCGTACCCATTTCAATATCGGTACCGTACAGCAGTGCTTCACGTGTATCCTTCACCGAAGCCCAGTCGCTTACCACAACTCCGTCAAATTCCCAGTCGCCTTTTAAAATCTCATTATTGAGATACTCGTGATGTGTGGTATACTGCCCATTGATTTTGTTGTATGCCCCCATAATACTCCATGCACCGCCATCCTGAACAACGGCTTTAAATCCGGGGAAATAGATTTCGTGCATCGCGCGCCTGCTGATGAGGGCATCAATATTGTGTCGGTCCGTCTCCTGATTGTTGGCTGCATAGTGCTTAGGGCAGGCAGCAATTCCCTGATCCTGCAGGCCTTTCACATAACCCACACCCATTTCTCCTGTCAGGAACGGATCTTCGCTCAGATACTCAAAATTTCTGCCATTTAGCGGGCTTCGGATGATGTTAATCCCCGGTCCGAGTAAAACATCCTTACCTCTCTCTTTAGCTTCATTGCCCAGTACTTCGCCAAATTTGTAGCCCAGATCTCTGTTCCACGTAGAGGCGAGGTTTATACCAACCGGCAGGTAGGTGGCTTCATCATCGGCATCTTCCAGTGCGTACCAGCCCCGGCCGTGCTCATGGCGTACACCGTGCGGACCGTCCGAAAATACCAGCTCAGGGATGTCCAGCCTCGGAACTCCGCCTGACGTAAAAGACGAACTGGCATGAATGAGTCCCAATTTTTCGTCAAGTGTCATAAGATTAATTAAAGAGTCAATTGCTGCTTCGGATACATTCATGTTGCTTGTTCCTTCATTTTCTGTTTCAAGTCCGGAATTGCAGGAGATGAGTAAAACTGTGCCCGCTAATACTGTAAGAATGAATAGTTTGTACTTCATAATGAAATTGTTAGTGAGTATTGGTTAAATGACTTCGATGTTTAAGAAATCCACTTTGACTTAATTTGAAATTCAGATACAGGCTAAATTTTGCTGCGGCTATGTATAAACTTCTCTTTGAATGTGAAGTAAATCACTGCTGTCCCTGATTTCAATATATTTACTTTTTATTCACTTTTATACTTTTTTCAATGTCTTAAGACGAACCTTGATGATATAACTTCTATATGGTCTGATTCTTCAGGACATTGTTATCAGGAGTTGAGCGATTATATTCTGCTCACAAAGTCCGATCCCGGAACAGGATCAATTTGTAGATGTTCCGGGTATTCAGCACATTGTACAATAGCTTAAATAAGTCCGCTACCCAGAAGAATATTACAGCTGAAGATAATTTTCGTGTTCAATATTTATCCCAAATAAAATTTTATCACCATGACAGTTAAAGAGATAAAGAAACAACTCGAAACCTCAAAGAACCCGGTGGCCAAAGCATTTCATATTGGAGACCACTTCAAAGTATTGCTATTCGGTTTCAAAAAGGGGATGAAGCTGGAAGATCATAAAGCACGTCATCCGACAAAGCTTTTAGTTATTGAAGGAGATGTGATCTATCACCAAGGGAGAAAAGATATCCGACTGAAGCAGCATGACGAGGTCGAAATTCCTGCTGAAGTTCCACATTCGGTAGGAGCACTGGAAGATAGTATGATTCTGTTGACTCAGGGTTGATTTTTGATCCACTACAAATTTGAGATATTTGTGCGGATCAAAGGGAAACTTCATGAAATTTAAAACGGTGAATTTATTCAGCAGAATCAAATGAATTGCTACAGGTTTTATTCTTTGGAGCCTTACTTAAAATCAAACAGGTATAATATATTTACCTGAAGGCCAAGATTACTGGATCTGTAAAAATCATCTGTAGAGATTCTGCTCAGTCCGAGATTGTACCGGATGTCAATTTCAAAACCGTTGTTCATCAAAGGGTAACTAAAACCTGCACTGAGGCTGAGATCTGCTTTCCTGAACCTGTTCGCTATATCATGCGTTGCCCCGTCATAATCTGCCCACGCATTCATCAAAAAGCCGAGCTGCGGACCTGCCTGTACCCGGATGTTATTATAAAACCGGTACTGAAAAAGGATAGGGATATTTATATGAGTCAGCCGTATTGCAGATTCTGAACTTTTCAGGTGTACTCCCTGTGGAGAGTAGTTTAACTCAGTTTGAAGAGAAAGTGGCTTGATATGAACAGGATAGAAACGGCCAACAAAACCGTATTGAAGAGCAGTTCTGTTTCCGGCTTCAAAGTTGTTTTCAAAATTAAGGGAGTAGATGTTAAACCCACCTTTAAATCCAATTTCGGTCTGTTGTGAAAATGCTTGATCGGCTCCCGTTGCTATTATAAATGCGGAGATAATTGCTAAACAAAAATACTTCATCTAAAGCGTGTTTTAAGTGTAGCATATGTATCCTTTTTTACCTGAAATGTTCCATGAGAATAGCACATTTAAACCCGTTTATTTTATTGTGAACTAAAGCTTTCAAAGTAGTTTATGCTGCTCTCTATTTTATATGGCCCAAAGAAACTATTTATTACCTTAAGAATTATTGAATTCTACTAAATCGTAGAGTAATCTGATTGCAAAAATTTTTGATATGAGTTCAACAAATGAGGATCTATCGATGAGAGAGCGCATGCTGGCCGGTGAGCTTTACAAAGCGAAGGATCCAGAACTGGAACAGATGCATGCAAATGCACGGGATATTCTGCACGAATTCAACAACACCCAACCCAATGAGAACGACAAGCGACTTTCTCTTTTGCATGAACTGTTTGGTTCCCTGGGTAAGGAGTCGGAAATAAAGCCGCCGTTTTATTGCGACTACGGGGTATACATCCATGCAGGAAAAGGATTCTTTGCCAACTACGACTGTGTGATTCTCGACTGCAACGAAGTTCGGATAGGTAACCATGTATTTTTTGGTCCCAAAGTACAGGTCTACACGGCCACCCATCCGCTGGACCCGGCAAAACGGAGAGGAGAGTGGGAAAGTGCACACCCCATTACCATCGAAGATGATGTCTGGATTGGCGGAGGAGCGATTATCTGTCCCGGAGTGAATATTGGGGCGGGTACAACCATCGGAGCCGGCAGCGTTGTTACCAAAGATATTCCGGCAAATGTGTTTGCGGCGGGAAATCCATGCCGGGTGATTCGAAAATTGAAGATTGAGTAAACGTATGCTATAACATTAGTTCGATTTAAATTCTTTGGATTTGGAAGCCGGAATGCACCACTCTTTTTAAGGAGTGGCTCCGAGCGAAACGGTTCCCACGAAGTGATATAGGGGCGGTTGAAAACAGGTTGATGAGCTAATTTATCAACCTCAAACCCTGTTCTAAGTACTGTAATTATCCGATGGGAGGGAATATCATCAAATTCTTATTTCGAACTCACTTTACTCTAATTTCTATATTCTTTGAAGCTATCAAATACAACGAATCTTAATGTAAACCTATGAAATGAATTTTTTATTTCCCTTGATTTTGTCTCTGTTAACAACCTCACTCACAGATTCTAAGGTTCCCTTTGAATGCAAACAAAACATGCTAAAGGAAGGCGTAGAATTTGCTGTTGAAAATCCGAAAG
>LKNA01000096.1 GCA_001564065.1 Chitinophagaceae bacterium T5-Br10_B2g13 | reverse complement strand
CTCCATCATCAATGCGGGCGATGGTGCCCACGAGCATCCCACGCAGGCACTGCTCGATATGTTTACCATGCAGCAGACGTTTCCCGATCTGAACGGAAAAAAGGTGGCGATTATCGGCGATATCTCCCACAGCCGGGTGGTGCGCTCCAACATTATCGGCCTGACCAAGCTGGGTGCCGAGGTGATCGTTTGCGGCCCAAAATCTCTGATGCCCATCTTTGTAGAATCACTTGGTGTGACCGTATCTCATAACCTGGATGAGACGCTTGCCTGGTGCGATATTGCGATGGCGCTGCGTATCCAGATGGAGCGGATTGGCGGTGGGACAGACCTGTTTCCAAGCCTGCGTGAGTACCACGAAACGTTTGGGATCAAAATGAGCCACCTCGAGAAATATCCCCATTTTATTGTAATGCACCCCGGCCCGATCAACCGCGGCGTGGAGATGGAGAGCGACGTTGCCGACAGCAGCCGTGCCGTGATCCTGAATCAAGTGACCAACGGTGTTGCGGTTCGAATGGCTATTCTCTATCTGCTGAGCGGTGGGGCGAGGACGTAGATCCCTGGCTGACGGCTGCTCCGTAGTTAAGGATCACTTCGTGGCCTTTGGCCGTTTGTCGGGTAGGTTGAGGGCTTATAGTGAACAAACGTAAACCTTCCAAAAGCCTTCGGAACAGCTTCGACTATCATGCAATATGCAGTTTATTATTGAATAGCATCATCATTGATATCATTTGTTGAACTCACAAACTAATACAAAATGTTAGATCGATGATTATCGAAATCGTATCTGTAGACTGGGAACTCGCAAAAAAACTGCAGCCTGCTTTAAAAAACCCGATGGATTTTCCTTCAATCAGCTCTCGCACACTCGTTAAAAGGGCTCGATTCACTTTTTATTTAAACAATTCCAATCATAATGAAAATGGGCATGAATTACGGTTTTAGAAATGAAGCAATTTTTTATATACAATTGAATTTGTGGAAATCCGAAACTTTAATTTAAGTGAGTAAATTAACCTTCAACTCTTTTATTTCAATTTCATTAAATGAAGAGTCAAACATATCAAGGAATAATGTTAACAATGCATATCTCAATGGCATAACAGTTACTTATTCTGATGATTTCGATTGTGTAATCATCAAAGATTGCAAAAATAAAAAAGTAGGAATGCTTATAGGGAATCCTGTAAGTGGCAGTAGTTTTTTAGTTGAAGATGTGAGAATAGATGGGGATTCATGGGAGATTTTTGAAAATTCTGTGTATGAGTTTTCAGGAAGATTTATCGCATTGGGTAATATTAACGGACAAAATAAAGTGTACTTAGATGCTTCCGGATCTCTGCCATTAGTTTATGCTGCCGAGAAAAGAATAATTGCATCTTCCCCCGAGCTCATTTTTGAAGAAAATTATGATTCAAAATTAGACGCAGATTTATTGCACAAAATGGGTATGCCTAAGAGCGGTTTATGGTTTCCTTCGGGTATCACAGCCCATGATGGTCTATGCAGGCTAATGCCAAATCACTATCTGGATCTGGATCAATGGGAAATGAAACGTCATTGGCCATTAAAAGAGTTCAGAATAAACTCTGAGCCAAATGATTTGATTGGCAATATCATACAAAATGTACAAAACACATGTGCTGCAATAGCAGCTAAATATACTCCGGTATTCAGTATAACAGCTGGAAGAGATTCCAGAATGTTGCTTGCTTGTAATAAAGACAGGATATCGCAATCAAAATTTTTTACTTTTTCAAAATTTCCTGGTTCAGTAGACACACATTACGCCCGGGTTTTTAGAGATGACTTTGGGTTAGAACACCATTTTTTAAAAGCTGAAAAACCTCCGACAGAAGAGGAGAGTCAGTGGCTTAAAAGGAACGGGCACTGCATAAGTGGTGAAATATGGAAACTTCAGCATTCACTGATATATTATAGCGGTGGAAACCATGCCGTTTTACCGGCTATGGGCGGTGAAGTTGGCCGGGCATTTTATTGGAAAAAAAGGACAACGAAAAGCTACAATTAACAGCAAATGTGCTATTAAAGAGACTCGGCTTACCCCAGATGCAAAAACTCATAGAAGCGAGCCAAAAATATATAGATGAGTTGCCAGATTTGGACTTCTTTACCCTTCTTGACTTAGTCTATATCGAACAAAGACTTGGCTGTTGGGGAAATTTATCCATGTATACGGGTAACAGTTTCGCACCACATTATCTGCCATTATCCAGCCGTGCTATTTTTACGAATATGATAAGTCTGCCGGCCCAATACAAAGTGAATCAGGAAATGCCGGATAAGATCATACAGGAACAATGGCCAGAACTGATACAATATCCGTTTAATGCATATCAGGGATTGCATAAATCAAAAAAATTACTGGAAATTGCATTTCTGATTCCCTCGTACGTATACAGAAAGGTGAAACTTATATTTAGCTAAACTGTAATTATGCCTTACTTTTCTATGGGTTTATGAAGGAAGCAAACCTAAAATTAATATAACATAGAAACAGCTATATAGAATAAATGGGGGGGATCCAGATTTATTTATCACAAATCTTTGTGTAAAAGGGCTAAGGGGATTTTCGCGAATCGTATGTTTAAGGTCAAATTGATTATAATATTAATATCATTACTGACACCTGAATATCAAATGAGTAATATTACACTTGTAAAACAACGGGTTTACGCTAGCTTTTCTGATCATAAATTGAACTGAAATCATTAAAGGGCATCTCACTTTTTCTGGTTATTCATAAATGCACAAATCTTTCGGCCGGGTATAAACAGGGTTTATGAATTCAAACGAATCACTTACAAGAGCATCTCTGCTAATCAAAAACAGTATTTTGAGTTTTGGAAGCCGGATTATACCTCTCTTTATTGGCATTGCGACCATTCCGATTCTTATTGAACTGCTGGGTGTAACACGCTTTGGCATACTTACGCTGGCCTGGGTGTTTATCGGTTACGCAAATATTTTTGATTTTGGGCTGAGTCGTGCCGGAATAAAGTTTATATCTGATTGCATCGGGGAAAACAAGCAGGATGAAATACCAAGTATTTTCTGGTCGTTGACAATTGTACTTTTGGCCATAGGGATGCTAATTGGCTCTGTACTGTACATGAGTTCATCTCATGTTACGCCATATATTCTGGACAGCAAAGGAGAGTTGGAGTTCGAGGTACTTTACCTGATACGGATTGTCGCCATCACATTGCCAATTGTACTACTCACTTCTGGGCTTAACGCCTATTTAACTGCCTATCAATCTTTTAAGCGAATATCATCTATCCAGGTGGTTAATGGCATATTAAACTATCTGGCTCCCGTTGTGATATTACTTTTTTATGATGGACTCATTGCTGTTATAATCACTCTATTCTTCATCAAATTACTTGTATTTGGCCTCTATTTACATTCTCTTTGGCAGTTAACAGAAGATGATCTATCAACTCCCACTTTTTCAATGACCCATATGAGGGAACTTGCCAAATATGGGGGATGGGTTTCCATTTCCAACGTTATAAGTCCTCTGGTTGATTACATAGATCGTTTTTACATTGCTTTTCTGATAGGTGCGAGTGTTGTTGCTTTTTTTACAACGCCTATGGACGTACTTTTAAAGCTGGGAATTATCCCCGTTTCAATAGTACCAGTACTCTTTCCGGCTATTTCGGGGCTGCATAAAACTGATAAAGATAAAGCAGTCAGATTTACAATAGTCGGTTCAAATTTAACATTAGTCGTTCTTTTCCCGGTTACAGTACTCCTGATTCTTTTTGCAGAGGAACTGCTCTACTTATGGGTAGGTTCAGAGTTTGCGGAAAACAGTATGTTGATTGCACAAATCCTGGTCATCGGCGTATATCTGAAATCTTTTACCAACTATTCAATCACCTATCTTCATGGAGTGGGTAAACCAAAGCAAACAGCACTGGTTCATCTTGGAGAGGCCGTGATCTACTTTTTTGTTTTATTTTATGCCGTGAAAGAATTTGGCTTAACAGGTGCGGCTCTGGTTCACACATTGCGACTGGCCGTTGATTATTATTTAATGAATATGCTAACCTACAGATATGCTCTTAGGCACAGAAACGGCATAGTGAAGAGTGTATCTTTTATCTCAATTGGTTCACTTCTTCTGATCCTCTTATTTTTTATTGATTCGATGAGTTTAAAAATCTTTTTAGGTGCCATCATCATACCCGGCTCAGTACTTGTTTGCTGGCTATTCCTGGTTGATGAAGAAGCCAAAAAAACTCTGCTTAATCAGCTGCCTGATTCCATTCGCAAAAGATGATATATCTCCTATCTATTTGAAGATTTATCGACTATAGAGGCAAGAAAAGTGGAGAGTTCACGGGCCTTTTGCGTCCATGAATAGCTATTTTTGATAAGTTCTTGTCCCCGTGCAGAAAGTTTCTCTCTCAGGTTTTTGTCCCTTACTAATTGGTTTACAGCTTTACCAAAATCATCTGCACTGTCGGCATGCAGGTAATGGACCTGATCTTCGATATTTATACCTTCAGCTCCAAAACGAGTTGTAACCGTAGGTAATCCTGCTGCAAGTGATTCAAGAATCTTTAGCTTCATTCCTGAGCCACTGAGCAGTGGGGCAACAAAGATGGATGCCGTGCTCCGCAAAGTAGAGATATCATCCACAAACCCCAAAAAATGGACATTTTCAGAGTCATATTTTTCTTTAAAACTTTTTGACAATCCTTCTCCAGCGATATGAAATTGGATCTCAGAATGAGCTTTTACAATGAGTGGCCAGATTTCATCAAAAAACCATATCAGGCCGTCTATATTTGGCTTCCATCTCCAGTTTGAAACAGCCAACATCATATTACTGTCACGCGATTCAGTAGATTTTTCCGGTACGGTTGCCCCTGCAGTATTTAGAAAATAGCGTACATCGGGAAGATCTTCTTTATATTTTAGAATATCATTCTCCGATATGGCAGTAACATAATCTGCCTCTTTCATTTTCTGCAGCTCAAATCGTTTCATCAACTTTGCCTGGTCCAGATAAAACCATTTTTTAACTGGATTTTTGCTTAACAACCCATTGTTTTTAAGTAACATGTATTCAACATTTACCTGTCGCAAAACAATTGGAACATCCGGAAATCTTTTGCGAACGACATCATGAAAGGCTGCTGTCTGAAGGCCTTCAAATAAAATGACATCCGGTAAATCAGGCACCTGATCAAGTAGCCGTTCAGCAATACTTGGTTTCATTCGGTGCTGTACGGTAATGGGCTGGCGTGTGATTGTGGACTTCAAAACTGAATAGATGGAATAGGGTTTATAGCCTCCATCTTCAGCATAGAGTTCACCAAGCGCAGCCGTCATGGCTGCATCCTGCTCATGTTTATTCGATACGAGTGATACGATTCTGAGATCATGACCCAAATCGTGCAAACCTTTTAACATATTGTATACATACACCGCTCCGCCATCATTTGGTGGCGCAGGTAATCTTGCTAAGACATGTAAAAGTCGCATAAGTATAATTTCTCGTTTATTTATAGTGTAACAGGTACCAGGCAAACAGAGAGCGAAATTGCTTGACTTTAGCTGAACGAAGAAATATCAGGCTCATCAAAAACCTCCAAAAGTAGGCCAAAACTCCCATCATCCTATTTATCCTGGAAAGTTTTGGATGATGTTTTTCCAAGAATAATTTTTGAGATCGATGTTTTTCAATTTCCATAGGTATGAAATTCTTTTTGGTAGAATGGCCAACTGAATGAATAATTTTAGCATCGGGTGAAAATAAAATATCAATCCCTTTTTCTCTTAGAGAATAACAGAGATCATTTTCTTCCCAATACATAAAAAAATCGTTAGAAAAGCCACCGGAAGCCTGGTAAGCTGATTTATGCATAAAAATGGCGCTTCCGTTAATGATTTGAACGGAAGCAGTCGATTTGTAGTCGTGGGAGTCATGTACCCTGGATGCAGGTGAAAGCTGACCCACTAAGGGACAAAGCCAGTTAAACATCCACCCTAAAGAGACATCATTTTTTACGGATGGCAGCCTCTGCATATCACGATTGTATGTAGCCGGTCCTGCAGCAGCCTTGTTGTTTCTTGCTTTAAGTTCACTTTTCAAGATGTCCGGCACATCATTCAGGAATCGTGTATCCGGGTTCAGGAAAAAAATATAGTCACCTGAACTTTCATCAGCTCCCATGTTACATGCCCGCCCGTATCCCAGATTGTCTTGCGGTATGATCCACTTTATCGGTATCGAAAATTTCTCAATGTGTTCTACTTCTTTTTCACTTACATCTGAATTCGATACAATAATTACTTCATAATCGGTACTTGGATGAAACTTTTGTATCGATTCGAGGCATTCCCGAATTTCATCGATGCTGTGGTAGTTTACAATAATCAATGAATAGACAATACTCATATGTGTGTTTCTTCTGAGGCATTGACCGGAAGAAATTGAGAGCAATATGAAGCCATAATGGTAATAAGCAAAAAGCTATCGAAGGCGAGGAACTGCGGACTTGTGTTGTTTACGAACATCATTCCTGCAAGAGTTGCTATAATACTAAGGCTGAAAATTTTGTGGATAAGCCCGCTATTTTCACGAAATATTTTATAGGCGTTTCTAAAAATCGATATGCAAATGCCTACCATAAGAATAAGTCCAAAAAGACCAAATTTGTACCAGGCTGCCAGGTATCCATTATGGACATAGCTGGTTGAAATGTGTATTCTTTCAAAATATATAAATTTTACATATTCAGTACCGAAACCGTAGCCAGCAATTGGATTCATAATGATTTTAGATAAAACCGCAGCAGACTCATCTATCCGTTCAAGAACAGAAATATCGGCTTGTGTAGAGGTAGCGATTGACTCGAATCGAAGAATAAGAGCACTAATGACCAGATCGAAATATGTTGCAAAATAGATCTTGGCAATTACTATAATCAGAACTGTAATAGTGGTAAAATAGAGAGTCATCTGAACCTTCTTTTTCCGATTGACAAGCAGGAAGATCAGGATGAAAGCAATAGCGTAAGAGAGCCAGTAACCACGGCTCTGGGTTAATACCAGCGAAGCTACAGCTACTCCCAGAAACACAAGAGCTGCAGCCTTGTATTTAATGTCGTTCATATATACAAAAGTGACTGTACATATAGTAGATAGGAATAGAATCAAGACTTCATTACTTGCTACCCGCGCCTTTTCTACTTGCCAGGGCATATATGCCTGCATTATTATCTCCTGATAATAGTACGCATTTCTTGCAATTACGTAGAATAAGGTAAGAAATATTAAAAATATAAGACCCTTCTGGAACCGGGTATTATCCATGTAATATCTTAAAGCAAAATAGGCGAATACACCCGCAAAGTAGGTGATTTCACCAAAAGCAGTATATGCACTTGCCCCGTTTAACAGTCCCAAAACAGATGCAAAGGGAAGAATAAATGTAAGGAGTAAAAAAAGTTTATCTAATGTTGTTTCGAGCTTCAGGCGGCCGGTAATCAATGGCATATAAAGATAAAATACTGCCAGAAGAATCGTGTAAGACAAGAAAATGATCTGCCCCGTTGTTACCCCTTCCGGATTTTCCAGGTAGAGTGGCACCACAAGAAAATACCCAAGAACAAAATATAAAGGCTCTTTTAAACATAATGATACTGCGATACATCCGACCGACAGTACAAGAAGAACAGGTATAATATCTTTATCCGCCAGCAGGATCATTGCAATGAAGCTGATGGATAAACCTGCAATAAGAAGAACAGGTTCAAGCAGTTTTATACTAGAGATCTTTGCGTACAAAATTACTAATTTGTGGTCTTCAATTGATCAAACCAGTGTCGATTTTTTTGATAACTAAGCTTTAAAGTGAAGTATGTACCTAAAAGTATAAAAGTTGTGAATCCGGCAAGAAGTACAATAACTGACCTCGGCGGGTAATCTTTTTTTTCCGCAACTACGGGTTCATCCAGAATACTGACTATTGGCAAAGCTTTCGCTTCTTCCATTCTTGCTTGTTCAAGCAAAGGAACTATAAACTTTAAAACTTCAGTCTGAATTTCAATTTGTTTCATGAGTTCAGCATAGGTCAGGCCAATATCAGAAAGCTCAGAAAAGTTTAGTATGAAATTTTCGTTACTCTCATTTCTGTAAATAGAATCAAGTCTTCTGTTGATGGCTTCAAGTTCAAGCTGAGTTTGTCTGTATTGGCGGTTCCCGGGAGATACAGTATTGCTGAGATAGTCTAATTTAATTTCAGTTTCAATCTGTTTGGCCGTCATGGTGCCGATTAGATTAAAATATTGGATAACCTGGTCTTCAAGCTGAAATACGCCATACCTTTCCTGAAATTCATTCAACTCTGCTCTCGTATTTTCAATTTGATTAAGTGTTTCCTGGTATCGGGCTTCCGTAAACTCTCTGAACTCTGAGGATTCTCTTACAGATATTTCAGTATTGAGCTGATTCAATAAGTTCACATAAAAATCTGCCATCTCTTTTGCCCTTGCAGGATCTCTGTCCCAAACCTCGATTGTAAAATTACCGGTTTGATGTGAGTTAAATCTTGTTCTCTCTACCAAAATATCCATAGCGTCTATAAACGGGTAGTTGGAGTCAGTAGTCTCATAAACATCAATAAGATTGAACTCGTCTACTACTCTTTTCTTAGTCGTATAACTGTTTAGTAAATTATAGTAGCGATTGGCCTCATCTGTCCCTCCCCCCAAAATTGATCCGGCTATAGACGATAAACCGGCTCCCTCTGAGAACAAGTTAAACCCCACATTTGTTTTTTGGTTGGGAAGTAAGTTTGCGGTCGATTTGTATTGATTAGGAATAAATAAAGTTACTACCGCGATTATTATCATGACTACAAAAGTAATCAATGCGATTGATTTCCAATACCTGAACAGGTTTTGGAAAACTTCGAACCATTCTGTTTTTTCGAATTTAGGACTCATAACTCTGTCAAGAAAGAAAATTAAAATTATTTCACTGCGATGCGCTAACTTCAGATTTGAGTTGCTTTGATAGCTTTGAAGCCAGTTTTAATCTGGAAAAACGATCGTTAATAAACATTCGTCCTCTGCCTGACAATTTATTTAGTAAAAGTTTATCACCCTTGAGCCTTAAAATAGCATTTGCCAGCTCTCTCGCATTATTGGGCTCTACCGTAATTGCAGCTCCGCTTTCATCACCAATTTCTTTCATCAACCCTCTGCCGCTGGTTATTACTGGTACACCACAAGCCAGGTATTCATAGAATTTCACAGTGACAATCGATTCAAATGCAATTGATGGGTTGATAGGGTTCAGAGCAATATCGAAGCTTGAAATATAGTATGGAATTTGTTCATATTTTTTTAATCCAACCCAATCAAGATTACCGAGCTCAAACTCCTTGATTATATCTTGTAAACGGTTATTCCGGCCTCCATCTCCAACAATTACAAACTGTATTTCCGGATCATCTTCACAAAGTTTAGCTGCTTCAACAAAAGTTTTCAAGTCATGGATCACACCCAAAGAACCAACATAACCTACACGAAATTTTGACTGGTTATAATCTTCATCCATCATACAATAAGGATTTTCTTTTTTATTGAAGATATCAAGATCAACACCATTTGAGATAACAGATGTAGGCGTACCATTGCATCGTTCGCGTATAATTTTCTCTGCTGAAGGTGTGACCGGAATTATCAAGTTTGCATTGCGGTAAATCCACCGCTCAATTTTCTTTCCCGTCTTGATAAAAAGGGATTCATTTTCAAGTTCAATCTGATTTACTGCAGAATCAGGCCAGATATCACGCACTTCGTATACAAACTTACCCCCCAATATTTTACTCAGTAAGCATCCAGTAATCCCAACAAATATAGGTGGTGATGTGGCATAAATAATATCGTAACGTTTTGGATTAGAAAGCACATAGAAGAAACTCGAAATCATGAAAGAGATAAAGAAAAGAAGCTGCTGTATCACATTTTTTCTCTGGTTAGCTATAGACCAGATTCGGTGGACAGTTAAGTTCTCATTTTTCTTTTCCACGTGAGACCAGCCATCTTTATAATTATCATCTGTCACTCCAGTTGGATAATTGGGTTTCTCACAAACTACATCAACGTTCCATCCATCACTGGAAAGATACTGGCTCATGTAGTTACTCCTCACGGAACCGGCTCCGATTTCGGGTGGATAATATTGTGACAGGTAAAGAATGCTTTTCAAAATAGGGCTTTAGCGTGTGATGGCTACATAGGTGGTAACCACCGCTGTAATAGTTGAAACCGTTGTTAAGATCAGCTGCAGGTTACTTCGCCTGAGATTTCTAAGTTGAATATCATAGTTTCTTGCCGCCTGGAACTCATCGTATGGTACCCGGTCTACAAAAATCATATCTCCAGACTGCAGTCTGGTATCATCGGGGTGTTTCCACGCGCGGCTGCCCGCCTTAATGATAAAGAGGCGTTCCGTATCTGCAGCAATCGTCATTCCGCCAGCTTTCTCAAGATAGTCACGCACTGTTTTTGATTCGTCAAATGCGTAATTACCGGGGCTATTCACCTGCCCGTAGAGAATTACAGCCCTATGATCTTTTGGTACAAAAAGCCTGTCTCCGTCACTAATGATTGTTTCACTAAGCTCTCTATCGTTTGTCAGATCCACATGAACCCTGTTCTCTGTCCCGAGCTGATCTTCTCTTTGGAGATATTCAAAACCCTGGGCAAGTTGATCGGATGTACGCTGCAGTTCCGCAACGTTAAATGCGGTGGATGGACGCACATTCCGGGTATGTACCGGACTTCTGACTATATATGCGCTTTCGGCCAGTGCACTCGATGTAACTCCTCCCGCTGTTTCAAGCAGATCTTTCAGTGTAGTCTGTTCATGTGATATCGGGTAATTTCCGGGCATTATCGCCTCACCATGCACCCATGCGGAGTAGCTTCGAGCATCGTCTTCCAAGTAGGGAATCACGATCCGGTCATTGGGCCGCAGTTCAAAATTGTGTCTTGTATCCTCGGTTAATTCAAGTTCAATTCTGCTGGTCTGTCTCTGCTCTGTGCGGTGGATAACCACCCGCTCTCTGTCGGCTTCCTCAAGATATCCGCCGGCCATCTCAATCAGCCTGCCAATACGGTCACTCTCTTCAAATTCCACCTGCTGTGAGGAGTGTACCGCGCCTGATACAGACACCACTGGTGATGTTTCAGAAACACGCTCAATCCTGACACGATCGCCGCTAAACAGGTAGGGATTGGCATCGGTATCACCATTTCGAAAATATCGCACAAGATCACCCTGTACCCGGCTCTCTCCATCAGAACGCGTTATGCTGATGTTTCTTAGCGAGTGATTCCTTGTAGACATAAGAGCCTGTTCCATATCCCTGGGACTCAACTGGCCCGGGTCTACAGATCCGTCTGTCAGTGCAGCATATACAACCGCATCGAGCCTGGTGCCCGCCGGTACAATATACTGACCGGGATACGGTATATCTCCGTGAATATTTACCATTACGCGCCGCGGCCGATCTACGGTCAGATTGAGCTCAAACTCATTCAGCTCCCTGGCAAGTGCCTCCTCAATTTTCTCGTATGCTTCACTCAGCGACATATTATTGATATCGACATTTCCTGCTACCGGAATAAATATTTTACCCTCAGAGTTAACGGCAAGTCCCCTTGCAATGATTGGAAGAGGTCCGCTGATATCAATTGAAAGTACATCCTGCGGTCCCAGTTTAAAGTGTTCATCCTGTATATATCCGGGGGCTGGAATTTGTCTATCAAGAAGCTGCAGCCCTATTTGATCAACAAAATAGATCTGATCCGTTCCCGTAATGGTTTGAAAAGCCCTGGGCTGAGTTCTGTCTGATTGATCATCGCCGGATTGCGCATGCAGTGGGTTAACCAGCAAAGACAGAATTAAAAGAGCACTGAAAAGTGTTAAACCAGTTCGAAGATAATGCATAAAAATGAACTCGAATTTTTTTAAAAGGCCGGTACATTCGTGTTTGCGTTCACCGGGTAATCCTAAATTTAAGCGGCTCTCGACACCAAAATTGAATGATGTTCAGCCTCAGTAAGATAATGAAGTAAACACCCCATTGCACTAAAAAGGTGAGTCATTTACTAGCGACGTAACGTAGAGTCCGTTAATGTTTATATTTCACCACTGCTTACAATCCTGCCGTTAATAATAACTGTCTGAGCCGTCGTGGTATACTCTAAAGGATCACCGTTGAACAATACAATGTCAGCCTGCTTACCCTCCTCGAGGGAACCGGTTTCTGCATCGATGCCCAAAACCCGGGCCGCATCTATTGTGAGAGCATTCATCGCCGCATTGTAATTCATGCCATTGGCAACCGCAATTG
>LKNA01000034.1 GCA_001564065.1 Chitinophagaceae bacterium T5-Br10_B2g13 | reverse complement strand
GCCAGGTATAAACCCCATGCAAGTAGTCCAAGCCAGATGGCAGCATTTACTTTGATGTGGTTGAGTACTTTTTTTCCCGCGCTGAACTCTGTAAGAGATCGAATCATCAACAGCCCGGTAAAAATGTAAGCCAGCGTGATGATGGCCAGAGTGATGAACACAATCGAGGTGAGGGAAGACTGTACCAGATCCCAGAAGGGGAGTTCAAAAAGGAAAAATCCAATATCCCGTCCAAACATAGGATCCGTTTCGCCAAAAGGCACACTGCTGATAAAGCGCAGGGATTCATCCCAGCGAATATAGAAACTGAGTGCAAAAATAAGTGCCATAATCAGCCCGCCCAGCGTGAAAAACTGTTTGATACGCTTGCTGGCAAAATCAGTGTCTAAATTGATATTTGACCCCTGCAGCGGTGAGCTGCTGAGATTTGCACCTTTTAACTGTTCGGCCAGAAATCTGAAATTTGGAATAAAGAACAGTGCTGCAACTAAAAAAGCCAGCAGTGTGAGTATAACCTGTGTACCTCTCAGTGTCCAGAAAATTTGGGAATACCCCATTTCACTGAGCCATAGCCACTCAAAAATATAGCTTGAGGATAGCGAAAGGATAAAAAGTGGAATCGCTATAAGAGCAATGATGCGTAGTACGCGTAAATTCATAGAAAATTATTAGAGTCGATCTTTGTGTGAACAGAGGTCAAAAATACAAATTTACGGCTTTAAGCTCGAATACTATTCATGCTCATTTGGATCGGTAAAATAAAAGACAGCTAATATACCGGGCTAATACGGTATGAAAAACTATTTTGGGCTGAATTTTGCCGCATCTAAAATAGACCAGAGATGAATTAACCAGCCGAGTAAGATGATCCAGAGAGCCGCGGCTGAAATAAACATAAAGAGAGCCATAAATAATCTGCCCTGTAAAAGTTGTCCCAAGCCGGGAATGAATAAACTAGCGAGTGCGGCAATTACATTTCCGCCGGATCCTTGTCCTGCCATATCTTTTTTAGTTTAATTACGTTTTCTTGCTGGTACGAGAAAATCGATAAAATGTTTGAAAAAACAAGAAACTGCATTTGCTTTAATTTATGAAGACAAAAGAGTGTCCCGGCTGCGCAATGGAGGTTGATGCTGACAGTGACGTGTGCCCGATTTGTGGATATGAATTTCCGAAACAGCCCCTTTCGCTAAAAATTGCAGTGTGGATCTTTATTCTCCTCACGTTGATGTGGATCTTTTTTTAGAGTCAAGAATGAATATTCCGGATCGTCGTTAGTCCGGTTTTGAATGATCAAAAACAGAGAACTCCTGGGGAGCTTTCTCCGTTACCTCGCTTGATTTAAGCATAGCACTATATTCATGCCGGAGAGTTGTTTTAGATCGCAGATCAGCGAAGGCCAAACTTTTCTGTTTTGAGGGCAGCCCAATTAGCTTTTGTAATTCAGTGCTGTAGTAGTAGACTTGATTGTTTTTCCACATGAATTCGGAAAAAGAGAAAGAGTCGCTATATGTTAATCCGGTAGGATCGTACGGTTTGGGTTTCGCGATTTTATTGGGCTTTAAACCGAAACTGTTCAGCAGCCGTGTAAGCACAATCTCTGTTGCGCGGAATTTTGCCTCAACAGAGTAACCGGCAATATGAGGAGTGGACAAAAAAGCGTGTTTCGCAACTTTGTCGTCAAAAAACGGTTCATCTTCCCATACATCCAGAATATAATTTCCAACAACTCCTTCATTGAACTGGTCGAAAAGTGCGTGTTCATCTACAACTCCACCGCGCGAGGCGTTAATGATCAAATCGAACCCATTTTCAAGCCATTCACTGCTGCAAAGGTATTTTGTAGGGTAGCTGCCGGTGGAGGTGAGCGGTGTGTGAAATGTTAAAATATCTGCCTTTATCAGATCAGAACTGCTTGCAGATTTAAAATTTTGATCCCGTATTTCTCTCGGCGGATCGTAATCTACATGATTGATGCCCAGCTTATTTAACAAGTGAATGACGGCACTTCCGGTATGTCCGCACCCCACAATACCTACCGTTTTATCGCCGATGGCAATACGCATTTTTTCTGCCCACTTATACAAGACAGTTATGACGTACTCTCCAACAGCATTTGCATTACACCCTTCAGAGTGTGAAAATTCTACATTCTGCTCCTTTAAATAGTCCCGGTTGATGTGGTCGACGCCGGCAGTTGCGCTCCCAATAAATTTGAGGTTCCCTGTTTCCGGAAGGGTTTCGGGAGTGATCGGAGTTACGGTGCGAATCAAAAGTGCATCGTATTTTGTTATATCATCGGGCAGGCCGTCCGAAGGGTCAAACCGGAACAGATGAGCCTCTTCAGGAAGTAATTCCTCAACATTTTGCAGGTATTGATCGGCGGCGATGCGTAGTGACATTCGCTGTGTTTGTTAGCTTTAGAAAGAATGAAGTATCAAATTATGTATATTGAAACAGCTTACAAATTAATAGCGTTTTAATTAGAACTCACAAGCTAAGTTTATTCACTTTTATGTCTGACAAATCCTACAATATTGTTACCCTTATCCGGAAAAAAAGAGACGGAAAAGCACTGACAGAGGATGAAATTTCCTATTTAATTCGTGCATATACGGATGATAAAGTCCCGGATTACCAGATGAGTTCCTTCCTGATGGCTTCGTTTTTGAATGGGCTGAACACAGAAGAGGCAGCCTACTTAACCCGATCCATGCTGCACAGTGGAATTGTAGTGGATTTAAGTGAAACACCGGGGTTGAAAGTGGATAAGCACTCAACGGGCGGTGTGGGAGATAAACTATCATTGATTCTGGCTCCGATCGTAGCATCATGCGGTGTTCCTGTTCCGATGATATCAGGGCGCGGACTGGGCCACACCGGGGGAACCTTGGATAAACTTGAGTCGATACCCGGGTTTACGGTAGATGTGGATTTAGACCGATATAAAGAGATTTTAAAGAAACAGAACATTGTTTTGGTGGGGCAAACCGAAGAGATCGCCCCCGCCGACAAACGCCTGTATGCACTTCGTGATGTAACCGCTACTGTGGAGTCTATTCCCCTGATTGCGGGAAGCATTATGAGTAAAAAGTTAGCTGAAGGGATCGACGCATTGGTGCTTGATGTGAAGTTTGGCTCGGGTGCTTTCATGAAAAAGCATGAGGACGCTGCCAAACTGGCTAAAACCCTGGTGGGAATTGGAGAGGAGTTTGGAAAGCAAACCATTGCCTATCTTACCAATATGGAGCAGCCGCTCGGGTATGGTGTCGGCAACTGGCTGGAGGTAAAAGAATCCATCGACTGCCTGAATGGAGAGGGACCGGAAGATGTAATGGAGATTACCCATCTGCTGGCAGGAACCATGATTTATCTTGGCGGTAAAGCCTCCTCGGTTGAAGAGGGGGTAGAGATGAGCCAAGGCGCTGTTCAGGATGGATCAGCCCTCCGGAAGTGGATTGATATTGTTGAGGAACAGGGCGGAGACAGCAGCGTGATTAAAAACCCCGACTCTTATCCAAAAGCGAAGGCAATTGAAAGCGTTAAGTCGAGCCGGGACGGGTTTGTAACTGAGATGGATGCCTTTGCAATGGGAATGGTTTCGGTGGAGTTGGGTGCCGGAAGACGGGCCAAGGAAGATGATGTGGATCCACAGGCAGGATTCGTGCTTCATAAAAAAATTGGTGATCGGGTGGAAAAAGGTGAAACAATTGCCACGCTTCACACGAACAAGGAAGAAATGTTAGATACTGCTAAAAAGGGAATGCTAGATGCTGTAACAATTAAAGATGTTGAGCCTAAATCTCTGCGCAGAATCACACATCGGGTTGATAAGGATGGAATTCATGATTATGATGGATAAACGTTGCTCAACTCCGAAAAAAGAGTACATTTAACAGTAACAATCGATTCGGTCTTTAAATTAACCCTAATACCATGTTTCAACGATTTATACGTGCCATTAAGTCAATGTTTGGCGGATTTGTAAGCTCTATGGAAGATCCAAAACTGATTTTGGAGCAGAACATCAGAGAGCTGAATGATCAGATTCCTCAAATGAATGAGAATATCGCCACCGTAAAGGCAAATGCCGTAATGCTTAAAAAAGAGGTAGACCGGTATGAAAAGCAGATCAATGAGATAACTGCAAAAATTAAGTCGGCAATTAATGCAGACCGCGACGACCTCGCAGAAGGATACGCTCTCCAGCTTGAGAAAGCTCGTGAAAATTTAGAGCACTCGAGAGAGCAGCTGAAATTTGCTGATCAAGCTTATGAAAAAGCCCTGAAAGTGAAAAAGGCTTTCATGCGTGAGAAAGATAAGAAGATTAAAGAAGCGAGAGAGGCTTTACGGGCCAGTGAAAGAGCAGAGTGGCAGGGGCGTGTTGCCGATGCACTTGAGTCGTTTGAAACCGGAGGACTGGATCAGACACACAATGAAATGCTGAATCGGCTGAACGAAAATACAGCCCGAAATGAAGCCAGAATGGAAATTGCCCTGGAAAGCGTGGATACGGAAACTATGGAGATTGAGGCCAATGCTGAAAAACTTCGCGCACAGGAACTGGTTAATCAGTTTAAGCAGGAGATGGGCAAGGCTCCGAAAGCTGAGAAAAAGGAGAAAAAGATCGACGTTGAGGAGTCTGAAAAAACGGCATCTGATTCCGGTAAAACGGTAGGCCGCGACCGTACAAAGTCGTAATATATTTGATTTGAGGTGACCGCTATGGCATCAGAAAGTGAACAGGAACGAGAAAGACTTAAAGAGGAGTATAAGGACCACTATCGCAAAATCCGTGAAGCGAAAGAGAAGGTTAGAAGATCGGGGTATGTGAAAAACGTGAGTGATGCTCTGCAGCAGATGAACGCAGACGATCTGCTGGCCTCAGTGGATGAACTGCTCGGCAAGGTTCGCACCAAAATGGCGGGATTTGAGGCCAGACTGGATGTAGCCATGGATCAGCTGCTCGATGATCAACCCGATGAGGCTGAACTTGACGAGCAGATGAAAAAGGAGAAGGCACGGGAAACTCTTAACCAGATTAAGCTCGAGATGGGAATGCTTTACAGCGAAATTGAAGAGCAGGCAAACGGGCTGAATGTGGATAAAACAATAGGTAAAAACCCCGGTCCAGAATCGGATGAGCCAACAGATACAGGAACTGATAAAGGCGATGAGTAAGGGAAAAGAAGAACATATCAATTTTACGAAAGAGGCATTTCTCTACCCCATCAACCTGGTTTGTCTTCTTGCCGGTACGGTTTCGGCGCTGGTATTTAATGATGTTGGTTTTATATCGAGTACGGTGTTGACGTTTACATTTGGCGCTGAATTGGTCTACCTGGGAGTGGTTCCAAATCTGCCCGCTTTCCGGAAAAGCATTCGCTTGAAAAAGAAAAAAGAGCGCCACGAGGTGAATGGCGATAAAAATCTGTTTCACGGTCTGGATGCACGCTCGCAAAAACGATTCCTGATTCTCAAACATATCACTAAAGAGGTGCGAAAAAATTTCGAAACGCTCCCTTACAGCTCTCAGGGTATGCTCGAGCATATCAAAAAGAAAATGGAGGATCTGCTCTCAACATATCTGACCCTTCTTGAGATGAATCGACGTTTTCAGATCTATATGAACTCGGAGGTGGAGGAGGAGATTCGAAGAAAAGTTTCAGAACAGGAAGAAGAGATGGACACTACAGAGTCTGAAAAACTGAAAAAGACCCGAGAGCGACGTCTTCAGATCTTGAAGAAACGCCTCAAAAAATTTGATGTAGCTAAAGAGAAGTATCTGATATGTGAAACACACCTGGAAACGATTGAAGATGCAATTCGCTATATTTATGAGCAGTCGATGACCATGCCTAATGCTGAAGATGTTGGCCTGCAGCTCGATCATCTGGTGAGCGAAATGGAAGAGACGACGCAAATTATTGATGAACTTGATCACGACCTTCTGCCCGGATTTGAAAATATCGATCACGAATTGGAGCTGGCCGAACTCAGAAAAGAGGCGGAAGCACTTCATAAAGAGACAGAACAGAAAGTAAAAAACAAGACATGAAATCTTACACATTTGATACGCTACTGCTGGAAACTGACGATAAAGGAATCGCAGTTCTGACAATTAATCGTCCGGATAAGTTAAATGCTCTAAACAATACCGTTCTGGATGAACTTGAGCAGGCGGTTAAGAACATCGAAAAAGATGACGAAATCCGTGCGGTGATTGTAACCGGTGCCGGAGAGAAAGCTTTTGTAGCCGGTGCTGATATAAAAGAGCTCAATACGCTGAATAAAAAACAGGGTGAAAAACAGTCCGTTCGCGGGCAGAAAGTATTTTTTGCGATAGAAAATTGCTCAAAACCGATGATAGCGGTTGTGAACGGATACGCCCTGGGTGGCGGCTCAGAGCTGGCTATGGCTTGCCACATAAGAATTGCTGAAGAGAACGCAGTATTTGGACTACCAGAAGTAGGACTCGGTTTGATTCCGGGATATGGAGGTACACAGAGGCTGCCGCAGCTGGTTGGAAAGTCCAGGGCCATGGAGATGATATTAACCGGCGGGCAGATGAAAGCTGAAGAGGCAAAAAGTACAGGTCTTGCCGGATATGTGGAGCCGCAGGGAAAAGGCGTGGAAAAAGCAAAAGAGATCGCTTCAAAAATGTTGAAAAATGGGCCGGTTGCTCTGTCCAGGGCAATTGAAGCCGTGAATTCCGGATTCAGGGTTAAGGGTTTTTCTGACGAGGCTGAACTTTTTGGAGATCTTTGCGAAACAGAAGACTTTAAAGAAGGAACTTCTGCGTTTCTGGAGAAAAGAAAACCTAACTTTCAGGGGCGATAAGCAGATCTTAGAGAATGCCTGAATTTATTATCATCACAATTACTGTACTTCTTAGCGGATTCTTCTCGGGTTCCGAAATGGCGTTTGTTTCTGCAAACCGCCTCAAGCTCGAGATAGAATCTCGCAAAAATACTCTCACGGGCCGTTCACTGGCTTATTTTAGTGAGAAGCCGGAAATTTTTCTTACCACTACGCTGGTAGGGAATAACATTGTTAATGTTCTATACGCCACGCTAATGGCGATATTTCTGGTAGAGCCGGTTAACCGCATCTACAGCTCGCTGTTTGGTATCGATCCGTCTGTGGGTATGGTACTCTTTATTCAAACCATCATCGCTTCAGTAATTATTCTTTTAATTGGTGAGATACTCTTTAAAGCTATATTCAGAATTCAGGCGGATTTTCTGGTTAAGTTTATTGCTGTCCCGCTTCGCTTCATGAATTTTTTATTTCGCCCTCTGATTTCGATTTCCAATAAAAGTTCGAATGTTCTGGTTAAGTGGCTTAAGTTTGGGAATGAGCGGAGTGATAAAGTTTTTCGTCGACAGGATGTTGAGATGATTTTCAAAGAGCTTCGCGATAGTGGCGGAAGTGAAGATATTGATCAGGACGATTCGGAAATTTTGCACAACGTTCTGGAGCTGTCGAACAAAAGGGTGCGGGAAACGATGGTGCCCCGAACAGAGATTATGGCAATTGACAGAAATGCCCCTCTGGATGATCTGAAAAACCTGTTTATTACTTCAGGATACTCCAAAATCCCGGTTTACCAGGATAATATTGATGACATCATCGGCGTGGTTTTTGCCTATGATCTGTTCAGTAATCCCGAAAACATCGGAGACATTCTCAGGCCGGTTAAATTAATCCCATCTAGTAAAAAGTCGAAAGATCTGCTGCAGGAATTTCGCCAAAGCAATATCTCCGTTGCAATAGTTATTGATGAGTATGGTGGAACGGCCGGTATGGTTACGATAGAGGATTTGATTGAGGAAGTTGTCGGTGACATACAGGATGAGTATGACAAAACGGACGAAGTAATTAAGAAAATCTCGGACTTCACATACGTTGTCTCTGGTAATGTTGAGCTTGAAGAACTTGAGGAGAAGTATCCGGAGATTGAGCTTCAGGATTCAGGAGATGAGTTTGAAACCCTGGCGGGATACATCATCAGCCATATCGGTAGAATTCCTAAAGTGAATGAAGAGATTCAAATTCAGGGTAATACGTTTATTATCAGTAAGGCAACGCCAAATCGTATAGAGACGGTGAAACTTATTTACGGATCTCCTGAATAGTCACTTTTGGTTATCGAATTATTTCAGCACTCTTAAAGATAGATTATTATGCTTACCCAATATCCTCAATGGGCACAGTTTCTGGCTAAAAAATATTTAAGCCGAACTCTGAATCAGTTTATTCTGCACGGCAACGTTCACGATTTGGTGTCGGTAGGTGATTCTGAAAGAAAATTCATGCGGCTCAAAACATTCCTGGCCGAAGATTTTTTTGGAGCCCGTGACATTGTCATTTTTTATGATCGCTCGTCAGGTATCTATTTTCGGGATAAGGAGTCGCAAAAGGATTTCAATCTGGCTCTTTCGGGGCGTGATTCGATAGCCGGAACAGAGTATTCAAAAAAATTACCAAAGGATCCGGTTGGGGCATTTTCTGTTTTGGAGCAGTATTTCAGAATTCGATTGGATCAGAAAAAGAGTGTTGCTCTGATTGTTGATTATGCTGATACAGTAATTCCCGCCAACGAAGCGGGCAGCACCGGTTCAGAAGATCGTAACGCTCTTGTTTATCTGATGAAGTGGGCGCACGATCCGCTCTTTCTGGCTTCTGACTTTACAACCGTGCTGCTAACTGAAAATGCATCGGATTTGAACCGATCACTTGTTCAAAATCCATATACCTCCAGTGTACGAATCACACTCCCGGACGAAAGCGAGAGATTGAGCTACCTCGAAAATCAAATTCAGCAGGATGAGTTTGATAAGATCTCAAACGTATCAAAACCTGTTGTGGCACAGATGACGGCCGGCTTGGGTTATCTTAAACTGAAGTCTATTCTCTCCAATGCAGTAGAGAACAGTGACGTGATCACATTTCAATCCCTTACGAAAATCAAGAAAGAGCTGATTGAATCGGAGGCGTACGGATTGCTCGAGTTTATCTCCGCTAAAAGCTCTCTGGATGCAGTGGCGGGTCACACGAATGTGAAAAAACATCTTCGTGATGCGGTTGAGGCTCTGAAACAGGGCAGACGGGATGTACTGCCGATGGGCTATCTGGTTTGCGGACCGGTAGGAACGGGTAAAACGTTTCTTGTTACATCATTTGCCGGTGAGATCGGCGTGCCAATGGTGAAGCTGAAAAACTTCAGAAGCCAGTGGCAGGGTGTTACAGAGGGAAATCTGGAAAAAATATTAACGCTTCTGAAGGCGATGTCGCCCGTGGCCGTAATGATTGATGAGGCCGATGCCTACCTTGGCGATCGATCGGCATCAGGCGACAGCGGCGTTTCGAGCAGAGTATTTTCCCAAATAGCTACTGCGATGAGCGATACCGAGAATCGGGGACGCATTTTATGGTTTTTAATGACAGCACGCCCCGATTTGATGCCAATCGATTTGAAAAGGCAGGGGCGTGCTGAGGAGCATATTTCGCTTTTCCCACCCGAAACCACCGATGAAAGAGTTGAGCTTTTTGATGTGATGAAGAAAAAAACAGGCCTGAAGCTGTCTGAGGAGTATGTGCCAAAAGCGGTTAAGAAAGATAAAACGATCTACTCGGGTGCCGATATGGAGGCTGCGTTAACCCGGGCTAAATTCCGGGCTGCTTCTCAGGGTATGGATGAAGTTTCTCCGGATCTTCTGGAGGAGGTTTTTGAGGATTTTATACCGCCCACTTATCCCGAAGAGGTGGAGCTTCAGACGCTGGTTGCAGTGACAGAGTGTACATCAAAAGCACTGTTGCCGGAGAGATTCAGGAAAATGGATCGTGAGAAGGTGCTAGATAGAATTGAGGAACTGAAACAAACGATTCGATAGCTCATGGCAGACAAAACACTGGAAGAGATAAGGCAGAAAATTGACCACATTGACGAGACGATCGTTAAGTCGCTGGGAGAGCGCCAGCGAATTGTTAAAAAAGTGCTGTCCGACAAACTCTCATCGGCTACAGAAGTTCGCGACCCCGAACGTGAGGAGAAGCTGATTGGAAAACTGAAACAGATAGCGGCTGAAGAGGGAGTTGACCCATATTTTTTAGAGCAGATGTACCGGGAGATTATTCAATATTCGGTACGCTACCAAACACATGCGCTGGTAGATCATCAGAATGAAAAAACGGATGTTCAACACATAAAAGTGGCCTACCAGGGAACCGACGGTGCGTACAGCCATCAGGCCGCCATGAGGCATTTTGAGCCTCGCTACGGAAATGTGGAATGCATAGGCTATAAACGATTTGAAGAAGCGGCTGAGGCGGTGGAGAAAGGTCATGCCGATGTAGCTTTTCTGCCCATCGAGAACACCACGGCGGGTTCAATAAACGATACATACGACCTGCTGGCAGAAAAAGAGCTCTATATCATCGGTGAAGAGGTGTTGCAGGTAAATCACTGTTTGATGGCTCCCGAACATGTAGAGCTGTCAAACATCCGCCGAATTTTGTCGCATCCGCAAGCCATAGCTCAGTGCAGTAAATTTCTGGCAGGGCTGTCTCGCTGCCATGTAGAGTCCTACTTTGATACGGCTATGGCTGCACGTAAAGTTCGCGAAGACGCTGATCTCTCTCAGGCGGCAATTGCCGGATCTTATGCGGCTGAAATCTATGGGTTAAAGATTATCCACAGAGATATGGCCAACCAGAAGGAGAACTTTACCCGATTTGTGGTAGTAAGCCGCGAACCGATCACTTGTGATCCCCAGCTGGATTGTAAAACATCCCTGATTTTTGCCACCGTGGATGAAAAAGGTGCGCTGCTCAAGTGCCTCAATATACTGGGAGATTCGGGGATTAACATGACAAAGCTGGAGTCGAGGCCAAGGTTGGGCCATCCGTGGCAGTCACTCTTTTATCTTGATCTTGCGGGAAATAAGGAAGAGCCTCAGCTTGCCGAAGCATTAAAAAAACTTGGAAAAAAAGCCCAGTATCTGAAAGTATTGGGGAGTTATCCCACCCGGAAAGGAAAGTGGTAAATCACCGGCTAAAGTAATCAGCCTGCCTGCTGCTTATTTGATTCTATAGCTTGACACCAAAGAATCATTTTGGTAAAGTGGTGAAAACTGAATAACACCATTTATGAAATTTACCCCTCTACGTATTACGCTGATCTACTTTCTGTTTGCAGTAGTATGGATAACCACAACCGACGCGTTTATAGAGTGGCTTGTTGATGATGTTTCTATCCTAACAGCGCTACAAACAGCTAAAGGACTTTTCTATATAACCATTACAGCTTTAGGGCTCTTTTTTATGATGAAGAGTTACGAAAAGTATGTGAAACGAAATGAAAAAGTGCTGGAGCAGAAAGAGCAGAGCCTTAACCTTGCTCTGAATTCAGCAAAAATGGCCACATGGGAGTATTTTGTAGAAGATGATCGATATAAAACCTCAACAAACCACCATTCACTTTTTGGATATCCTAAGGATGCAAATATAACACTTCAAAGGGTTTACGATAGAATACATCCGGATGATCTGGAACAGTTTAAGAAAGAGGTGGATTATTTACTGGAAAAAGGAACTGAATTTAATACTAAGTACAGAGTTGTTTTACAGGATGGGGAGGTTCGATGGCTCTGGACACGCGGTGAAGCATTTCGGGAAAATAACGTCGTTAAGCGAGTAACAGGTGTTACCATAGATATTACAGAAAGTAAGGAGCTTGAGCAGGAGCTGGATATTGAGAGAGAGAGACTCCAGAAACTGTTTGAGAGAATTCCGGTTCTGATTAATGTGTACGATGAGGATCAGAACCTGATCTCAATAAATAAATACCATGAACAGGTATTGGGATGGACGAAAGATGAAATTGATGATAAGACATTATTAGAGTTATGCTACCCGGACCCTGAATATCGTTCTGAGGTACTCGAGGATATCACGAACCTGAATAAAGGTTGGAAAGAGTACCGGGTAACTACAAAAGATGGGGATGAACGCCGGCAAATGTGGACTAATATCGTACTTAGTGATAGCACCTTTGTGGGGATTGGTTACGACATAACGGAGCAAAAATTACTGGAAGAACAGATCAAAAAAGAGAGAAAAGAACTGGAGTCGATTTTTGATAATATGCCGGTTTTTATCAATCTGCACGATAAGGATACTTCTATAGGTCAAGTGAATAAATATTTTGCTGAAAAGTTTGGGTACTCTAAAGAATCCGTAAATGAGAAAAATATCTTAAAAGAGATTACTCAGGAGAAAGATTTTGAAACAGCAAAACAGCATATTGCAAAATCTGACGGCAGCTGGGTGGATTTCGACCTGGTTACAACGGATGGAGAAATTATATCAACTACCTGGATCAATGTAACTATCAGTAAAAATAAATCTTTGGGTATCGGTTTTGATATTACAGAGCGTAAACAGATGGAAGAGCAGCTGCGGGAAAATGAAGAGCGATTGCAACTGACCACTACAAGTGCAAATGTTGGGCTTTGGGAGTGGCATCCTCAAACCGGATTTACGAAATTTGATGAAATATGGGCTGACCTGGTTGGGTACAAACTCGAAGAGCTGGAGCCGGTAAGTATAGAAACCTGGAATGAGCTGCTACATCCCGGGGATCATAAGGTTTTTGAAAAAGCAGTTAAAGATTACTTCAGTGGCGACGCTCAAGCCTATGAGTGTGAAATACGAATGAGACATAAAGACGGGCACTGGGTCTGGATTCTTGACAGGGGAAAAACCGTAGAGTGGGATGAGGATGGAAATCCGGCGCGACTGGTTGGAACCCACATTGATATTACAGAAAGGGTTGAGTATGAAAAAGAGAACCAGCTTCTTGCAAATGTCTTCAGAAAATCGAATACGGCATTGGCAGTGTGCGGGCATCAGTCGAACCTTTTGAAGAGGGTGAACAGGGCGTATGCAAATCTTTTTGCGTACGATGATGCCTCTGATATGGTTGGAATGTCGGTGCTTGAATTATACGGAAACAGCAAAAGCGATATTTTTAAACAAAAGATGGATATCCTGCAGGAAAAAGGCGCTGTCTCTTTTGAAGCCGATCTATTTAAAAAATCCGGACAGTCTTTTAAAGCTCTGGTGAACATGTCGCTTGTGAATGATGAGAGTATGTCAGAACCGTATCGTGTAGCCACGGTACAGGATATTTCGGAGTTGAAGCAGGTACAGGAACAGCTGGCAACAGAGCGCCAGCGTTTTGAAATAGCTGCAAATAATGTTTCCGATGTTGTGTGGGAGTGGAACCCTGAAACCGGTGTGGTTTGGTGGGGAGAGGGAATTGAAACGGTAATGGGATACCGGAAAGAGGATTATCGGAGGTTTACAGACTTCTGGAACAATCATCTGGTTGAAGAGGATAAAGATCGGGTATTGAGCAGCTTTCGAAAAGCGGAACAGGAAGGAGCGGCAGAGTGGAATGGAGAGTACAGGTTTTTTGCTTCCGATGGGAAAATCCGTTCAGTAAAGGACTCGGCAGTTCTCTTATGGGATGAAGATGGAACACTGCGCAGAGTAATCGGTGCGATGGTGGATGTAACTCCGGTTCAGGAGTATCAGGAGATGCTTAAAGAGGAGCGAAATCGTTTCGAGTTGATTGCCCGTTCTTCTAACGATGTACTTTATGATCACAATTTTGCTACTGATGCGGTGTGGTGGAGTGAAGGCTGGGTACTGCGTTTTGGTTATGGGAAAGACGAAGTGAAACCGAATATTGATTGGTGGAGCTCAAAACTGCATCCGGATGATGTTGATTCGGTATCAAAAAGTGTTTTACGGGCATTAGAGAGAGGAGAGGAGTTCTGGGCAGGTACATACAGAATTATGGACGGTGACGGGGAGTACAGGATCGTATCTGATAAGGGGTATTTTATTCGTGGCGGTGAATCACAGCCGGTTCACCTGGTAGGCACTATTTCGGATATAACGGCCGATGAAGTGGCAAAACAGGAGCTTGAAAAATCGGAAGAACAGTACAGGTTGCTTTTTGAACGAAGCCCGATTCCGATGTGGATTTATGATCCCACGACCCTGAAGATCGTAACCGTTAACCGTGCTGCAATACAGAAGTACAAATACAGTGAAACGGAGTTTATGAGTCTGAAGATTTATGAGCTTCATCCCGAAAAAGATTTAGAAAAAATAAAAGCTGAGATTCAGCGAAGCATTAAGAAAAAGAGTACCGGTTTTGATACATGGATACAGGAAACCAAAAAAGGTGAGAAGCTGGTTGTTGAAATTTCCGGTTCTGAAATTTTTTATGAGAATAAAATTCACCGGTTAATTATAGCAAACGATATCACAGAGCAGAAGGAGGCCGAGATACAGCTTAAAGAGTCGGAAGAGCAGTACCGTTTGCTTTTTGAACAGAATCCGATACCGATGTGGATTTACGATCCGGATACCTTCAAATTCACCGAATCGAATGAGGCGGCCAGTCAAAAATATGGGTACAGTCGCAAAGAGTTTAAAAATATGACTATTCTCGATATCCGGCCTGAAGAGGATAAAGCAAAGGTTCGGAAAACTTCAAGAGAAAACTGGATGAAAGGCCCTTCATTTTTTGAAGAGTGGACTCATCTTACGAAAGAAGGTGAAAAACTGAGGGTAATGATTTCAGCTTCGGATATCTATTATGAGGGAAAGAATCAGCGATTGGTTATTGCCAATGATATTACCCAGCAGCGAAAAGCAGAGGAAAGAGCCATTAGCGCTATTATTGAGGGGGAAGAGCGTGAACGGCAGCGAATTGCCAAAGAGCTTCACGACGGACTGGGGCAGTACTTGTCTGCGGCAAATATGAATCTGAAATCCGTTTATGAAGATGTGAATGGACTTTCCGGTAAACTCTCGGATACGTTTGAGAACGGCTTGCAGCTATTAAACTATGCGATCTCTGAAACGCGTAATATCTCACAAAATCTTCTGCCAAAAGCCATTCAGGACTATGGGCTTGAGTTAGCGATAGAGTCGTTGATTAACCAGCTGAAGAAATCTACAAAAATTACGTTTTATCTCTATAGAAACCTGGATCACATAGAACTGCCCGAAAATATTCAGATTAACCTCTACAGGATTACACAGGAGGCATTGAATAATGCTATACGTCACGGAAAACCAGATACAATTAACGTACAGCTGATCTACTCCCTGGGTGAAATTTTGCTAACCATCGAAGATGACGGCATGGGGTTTGATGTAGATGAGAAAGTGGGTACGGGGCTTGGTTTAAGGAGTATGAAAACTAGAGTTGGTGCTATGTCAGCAAATTTAGATATTATCAGTACCTTAGGAAGAGGCACGATCGTATCTGTAGTAGTGCCAATAAATACGGAGAAATAAATATGGCAAATGTAAAAATATTACTGGCTGACGATCACAAAATAGTACGGGACGGAATAAAGCTGATGCTGGAACCTCAGGCGGGCATAGATGTAGTTGACGAGGCTGAGAATGGTGAAGAAGCATTGGCAAAGCTCAAAGACCTGGTTGTGGATATTGTTGTGATGGATATCAATATGCCTAAAGTGGACGGTATCACAGCAACCAAAAAGATCAAGGAGGAGTATCCCGATGTGAAAGTTCTCGCACTGACCATGAGCAATGACGATCTGCATATCCGGCAGATGATTCAGGCCGGCGCATCAGGCTATATTATGAAAAGTGCCGGCAGAAAAGAGTTGAAAGAGGCCATTGATGCGATCATGGAGGGCAAGCACTACTTTAGTGATGAAGCCACTGAGAGTATTATGATGGATCTGGTAAAAGGTAAGGGCAAGTCTACCGCCCCCGATCCGATTCATATAACCGATAGAGAGCGTGAAATTCTGGAACTGATTGTTCAGGAGCATACCAATCAGGAAATTGCAGAAAAGCTCTATATCAGCTCCAGAACTGTAGATGCACACAGGAGAAATTTGCTGCAAAAAACTGGAGCCAGAAACACAGCCGGTTTGGTGAAGTATGCATTTCAACACAATCTGATTTCATCCAATAAAGATGACTGAATCATATTATCACTAGGTGTTTACACGTATGGCCCGGGTGATAATTTAAGTTTTTGCACGAATACCGACTTTAGATATCTCTGTATAGATTGATATTAAATGAAGTCGGGGAATATGAATATAACTATCGTTGCAGAGCGCACGCCACGGGCGAGTCATTTCGAGAGTCTCATCAGGGAAGAGTATAGCGATTCGGTTTCCGTTAATATACTCTCCTACAATGAGTTGTTCGATATGAATACCGATGGTAAAAATACTCTTATTGTAATAGATTTGATGGATTTTGAACGTTCAGCATTCAAAATTTTAGAAAATTTGAAGGATGCCCACTCCTCTGCAAAAGTTCTGGCTCTGCATATCTATCAATCCGAAGAGCTGATTGCTCCGCTGTTTCAAAAGGGAATAGATGGCTATATTTCCAGTGATCCTACCCGCCAGGAGTTTCTGCGAGCTGTTAAAAAGGTAATGAAGGGCGAAACTTACAAGCCCGACTTTTCGTCATAAGTGTATTTATCAGAATCTTATTGTTAAATATACGTTTATTTACCTATCTGTAATTTAAGTGTTCGGCGTCTTATTTAGTTGCTAATTCAATTATATATTGTAAGGCAAATATAGGATAGAGTGAGAAATTTAGAAGTTCAAAGAAATGAAAGACTTAAAGAATGCCGTATTTAATGCGTTGCCGGGTGCGGCGGCCATTGTTGACGAGGAAGGCAAAATGCTATCGACGAATTCAAATTGGGCAAACGCAAAAGAATCTTTCCATAAATTAGGTATGGCACAGCCCGGCGGTAACTATTTTGAGCATTGCGAAAAAGCTGTACAGGAAGGGGATGACTACGCTCTAAAGATTGTTTTTGGGATGCGCGAAGTGTTTGATGGGCAAAAAATAAACTTTGAAATGACAATGCCCTGTCCTGATGAAAAAAGATCACCCCAAAAAAAGTGGTGTAAGCTGACGGTATCAGCTTTGGAAAGCGGTGAAAACTGCGTGTTGGTTTTTTTCGAAGATGTAAGTAAAAATATGAGTGTTGTTCGCGCACTGAGAGAGTCGCAGGAGAGATATACTCAGCAGTTTAATAATTCATTATCCGGAATTATTATCTCATCACCGGATGGTGATATTTTTGACGTAAACCCGGCTGCCTGCAATATCCTGGGTTATTCTAAGCGGGAATTGATTGAGGGCGGCAGAGAGCTGGTAATGGATCTGGATCATCCTGTGAACCAAAAAGCGCACAAAATAAGTGAGAAGAACTCTTTTTACGAAGGGGAAAAGATTTACAGACATAAAAACGGTGACGAAATAGTTGTAGAATCATCCTCGGTTCTCTACAAAAATGAGGATGGAGAGTTACGCTCGCTTAACACTTTCAGGGATATATCGAAGCAGAAAGAGACGCTTAAAAGCCTGAAGCATGAAAAGAAATTTACTGAAGCAATTATTAACAGTATTCCGGGCACATTTTATGTGCTAAACAAAGAGATGGAAATATTAAGGTACAACGATGCCTTTACTGACGACCTCGGATATTCACCGGAGGAAATAGAGTTGAATAACGCGCTGCTCTATTTTCCCGAGGATGAACATCAAAAAATTATCAACTCCATAAAGGACGCTTTCGAGGATGGCTCAACCCATATCGTGTCGAAGGTGATATCCAAGAAAAACGGGACGAGAGTTTATCATCTGCTTGCAAACAGGTTTGCAACAGAGAAGGGGGAGTATATTGTAGGTACGGGTACCGATGTGACTGATTTGGTAGCTATAGAGAAAGAGAAGGATAAAAATTACGATATGCTTTCGCAGCTTTTTGAGAGTTCCCCGCTGCCGATGGCCATGTTCAGCCCTGACAATAAAATTGTCAAGATTAATAACAGTTTTTCGGAGCTGTATGAGTACTCTAAACTGGAAGCTGTAGGTAAAAATGTACATCAACTGTTGATTGATGATGAAGACCTGGCCGGTGCTGAGCAGATCAGCAAAACCGTGTTTTCGGGCCAGGCATACACTGCAGAAGTTGACAGATATACAAAATCGGGCAAAAAACTTTCGGTTTTAATGAGCGCCATTCCGATTGTGCACGACAGTGAAGTTGTGGCCGCCTATTCTATTTTTGTGGATCTTACCGCTCAGAAAAAACTGGAAAGAGATCTTCAAAAATCACTGGGTGAAAAAGAGATCCTGCTTCAGGAAGTTCACCACAGGGTTAAGAATAATCTTGCAGTAATGGCCGGACTTATTGATCTGCAGATAATGGAAGAAGCAGACTCCAATGTTGTGAATAAATTGAATGATATTCGCAGCAGGATTTTCTCTATTGCTAAGATACATGAAAACTTATACAGCAGCGAAAGCATGGTTAGTATAAAGTTCGATGAGTATCTGAGAACCATTATGGAGGCACTGCCACAGAAAGGGTTAACGGAATCTGACGAGCTGGATATTTCTGTAGATGCAAACCCGGTTATTCTGAATCTGAATCAGGCTGTACCGCTCGGACTGGCTGTTAATGAATTGATGAATATCGTATTTTCGAATCATCCGGACGGCCGAAATCTTAAAGTTTTACTACAAAAAGATAACAGCAAACTGGAGCTCATATTTGAAGGGGATGCAATCAACACAGCACAATTTGATCGGAATGGAGATGTTGAATCATTTCCGAGTCTGTTGATTAGTATCTTTCTATCCCAAATACATGGAAAACTGCACGTTAGCAATAATGGTAAAAGTCGTCTTGCAATAGAGTTTGAGCAGATGGATGTAAAAGGATCCAGCAGCTCACTTACGGCTGAACAGAGCTCTCTATTTAATTAAACAGCAAAAGATTATTCAAAAAGAATTATGCGAGTATTAATAATTGAAGACGACATGATCCTGGCTCTCAGCCTCGAGATAATGTTGAAAAAAATTGGTTATTCAGAAGTTAAAAAAGCTCACACCGGTGAGAAGGCTCTTGAAACTATTGTGGATTTTGAACCGGACCTGATGCTGGTCGACATATTTCTGGGTGCCGGTATTTCCGGTATTGATGTAGTGAAAAAAGTACAGGAAACCAGAGAAGTGCCGGTTATATACATTACAGGTAATTCAGACGACTATCACAGAAACCGGGCCGACGAAACGGACTATTTGAGCTACATGGTAAAGCCGATTACATTTACCGAATTGAAAAAAGTTCTAAAGACAGAAAAGGCTTAAAAAATCATCTGATGGCTAAAATTCCAGCCGATTTAGAGAAGAAAAGGTTAGGTGTTCTCCGCTCATACTCTATTCTGGATACGGAACCGGAGAAGGAGTTTGATGATCTTGCCAGGCTTGCAGCAGAACTGTGTGATGCTCCCATAGCCCGTGTAAACCTGATCGATAAAGATCGTCAGTGGGCGAAAGCAATACATGGGATGAATGAAGATTCCCGTGAAGTGCCAAGAAACACTACAGTTTGCCAGTATACGGTACGGGATATGAATGTTCTTGAAGTGCAGAATTTAACGCAAGATGATCGATTTAAAGATTTTTCATACGTAAAAGGCGAACCCTATCTGAAGTACTACCTGGGCGCACCTCTGCTAAACAGTGAAGGCTATGCTATCGGAGCTCTTTGTGTTCTGGACTACAGGGAGAGAAAGATGCCGGATGAGCAGATTGAACAACTTAAAATTATTGCATCGGAAGTGATGGCGCGCATGGAGCTTAGAAAGCAGAATGAAGAACTCCGGGAGTTAAATGAGCACAAGTTAAAATTGATGAAGATGCTTAGTCACGATATGCGCTCCCCGCTCAACGGTATCATTGGGATGAGTAACATGCTGAGCGAGACTGTGGAGGGTGATGAAGAAGCAGAAATGATTGAACTGCTCGAGCAGAGTGCAATGCAGCTCAACCACATGGTCGATGAAATTTTAAGCTATTCACTGATCGAGTCGTAAGGATTTACCCTGAACTTAAAGGAAGTGGATCTGAAAGAAGTTTCGGAATCGATGAAACGACTCTACCAGCCTGTTGCCAAATCTAAAAATGTAGGTTTGAAAATCAGCGTGCAAGCAGATCAGACTATTTGCATTGATAAGGATAAATTTGAGCAGATTTACGGTAATCTGCTGTCCAATGCGATTAAGTTTACAAAATCAGGGGGTGAAGTTCAGGGGGAGATTGAGCTAGCTGACAGTAGTTTAAAACTGTCGGTGAAAGATAGCGGTGTTGGAATGGACGAGGGTAAAGTATCCGATCTGTTTCAAAACGGAAAGTCTTCACCAACCGGCGGTACATCGGGAGAGAAAAGTACAGGACTTGGTTTGGCGATCGTTAAATATTTTGTTGATCTTCATGATGGAGTAATCGATGTTTCCAGTGAGAAAGATAAAGGAACAGTATTCTCGATTACGTTACCATTAACCGAAGAGTGTAAATAGAACGAGTACATTGAGTGATCAAGCACAGGTATTAACAAAAGACGAAGTATTTAATAAAGCAGAGACACTTCTAAAAGGGAATAACTTTGATATTGTGGCTTCTGATAAAAACCGACCCTGGGGCGGTTTTTTTGTTATTGATGAAAGTCAGTCAGAGGCATTTATAGCTCATTTTTTTCCGGAATTGAATGCCGAGGATTTTTCAGAGTTTGAAAAACTGAGTCCGAAACTACTGATGGTAGCCCCTCAGAAAAGATTAAGCTGGCAGTATCATCACCGACGGTCGGAAATCTGGAGGGTAATAGACGGTAAGGCCGGTGTGGTAGTCAGTAAAACCGATGAGCAGTCTCCGATAAAAACTCTGGATCTTGGAGACACCATCCGTTTGGCTCAGGGGGAACGTCACAGGCTGGTTGGGCTTGAGAATTGGGCAATCATTGCCGAAATCTGGCAGCATACCGATCCCGGCAACCCATCTGATGAGGATGATATAGTAAGAGTAGAAGATGATTTTGGCAGGTAGGCTAGAAAGTTTAACCTTTGCCCTGGTAGTGGGGCTGTAAACAGATCGGTTTTTATTCTCAATTTGTTATTATCAGGGAACCTTACCTCTAACCGGATCTCAGTATGTATCAATTTAAAATCTCTATTTGTGCTTTTTGCATAACGGGCCTGTGTCTGTTGGTTTATGCGGACAAAGGAGTGGCACAGATTGGCATTGGTGCCGGTTTGGATATCCGAAGTGAAGATCCATCTCACGGATACGGATTGCGGCTGGAGTACAGAATATTAAATTTACCACCTTTGGCAGATCTTAAAGTGCGGGCTCATGGGAGTTATTTTTCTGAAACCAAGAAGAGAACTTATACTGTAAATGGATTAAGCACAGAGGTTTTTGAAGAGAAGTCTGCATTTGACGTGGGGGCCGCATTTCTAGCCGGGGTAAAACTGGGACCGGTCCATCCCTATGCCGGTATAGGCCTTGGAGTGGATAGTTCTGAATTTGAGACAGCGCGAACCGTTTCGCAGCCAAATCGTTTGAAAGGTGTTAATGAGGAGAATCTCTACTGGAATCTATTTTTTGGTGGAGAGCTGTCCGTCATTCCATATATAAAGCCATTTTTTGAATATCGGTTTGTACAACTCATTAACCCTGAGAATATCAACATAAAAGATTCAGAGAGGTTTTCTCTGGGCATCATCTTTAGATTTTAGTTCGTTGTATATAAATGCAGAGTCTTTTTAGAATTTCTGTATTTTACCTGTTATGAACTGTTTTTGGCAGTCATGTGTTTATCGTTAGTATTAATCAAGAAGTGTAACAATATATGGCAAAAGTGGATACAGATATCCGCGAACAGATCGATGTGTTCGAACTTGATAAGCAGCAGCAGACGGAGCTGACTGAACTGCTGAATCTGTGCCACTCTTCCCTGGAAGAAGTTGATGAGGAGCTGATTACAAAAGCATTCAAGCTTTGCTGCCTTTCTCATCAGGATGTGAAAAGAGCTTCCGGCGAACCTTACTACCTGCACCCGGTAGAGGTTGCTAAAATCATGGCCGGAGATTTTAATATTGACGATGAGTCTGTTACGGCTGCACTGCTGCACGATACCGTGGAGGATACAACCGTAACGCTTGATCAAACCGAAGAGGTTTTCGGTCCTGTTGTGAAAAACCTGATTGATGGAGTAACCAAAATTTCGGGTGTGTTTGAAAGCCGTGATACCAAGCAGGCAGAAACATTTATGAAACTGATACTCTCCATGGCGGAAGATATCAGGGTTGTATTGATTAAATTTGCCGACCGTTTACATAACATGCGCACTATTTCGGCACTGCCTCGTCAAAAACAGCTCAAAAAAGCGACAGAAACCATGGAGCTCTATGCTCCTCTTGCACATCGGTTCGGGCTTTTTAAAATAAAGAACGAGTTTGAGGATTTATGTTTTAAGGTCATTGATCCCAATTCGTTCAAGTTTATTGTTCGCAAGCTGAGAGAGAAGAAAAACGCCCGGGAAGAATTTATCCAGCAGTTCATGGAACCGATTGAAAATGAACTGGAAAAACAGCAGTTCAACTTTGAAATCAAAGGTCGGCCCAAGCACATCTACTCTATTTATAGGAAGATGCAGATGCAGCAGAAGCCTTTTGAGGAGATTTATGACCTTTTTGCCATTCGCATTATTCTCGAAGATCCCCACAAAAAAGAGGATTGCTGGCGAGTTTACTCCGTAATAACGGACTGGTACACACCAATCCCTAAACGTTTTCGCGATTTTATTTCCGTCCCCAAGGCGAACGGCTATCAATCTCTTCACACCACGGTAATTACCAAGCAGGGCCGGAAAGTTGAGGTTCAGATAAGAACCCGAAAAATGGATGATATTGCCGAGCACGGCGTTGCTGCCCACTGGAAATATAAAGAGGGGTCGAGCGGCGGAAGTGCGGAGCTGGATAAGTTTGTACACTGGGTTCGGGATGTACTCGATAGTCCGCGCCCCGATGCAGCTACGGAGTTTGTGAAAGACTTTCAGTTGAATCTGTATCAAGACGAAATTTACGTTTTTACACCTCAGGGTGAATTAAAGACTCTCCCTAAGGGTGCATCCTGTATTGACTTTGCTTTCGAGATCCACAGTGAAATTGGAGAACGTGCCGTTGCTGCAAAAGTAAATGGGAAGATGGTTCCGTTGCGGCAGAAGCTTCATAGCGGAGACCAGGTGGAGATCATCACCGGAAATAAGATCAACCTGAATGCAGACTGGATTGAAGATATGGTTACGCACAAGGCAAAAGCCCGGCTGCGCCAGTTTATCAAGCAGAAAGAGCTGAAGGTAGCTGAAGAGGGCCGCGAGCTTTGGGGGAAAAAGGCCTCCAAAGGAAAGATAGAGATTACCGATCAGGATCTGATGAAAGTTGCTCACCGGTTTAAATTCGAGAATACGCAGGAGATGTTCTACGAAATAGGCGCCGGCGCATTTGATTTGAACGACCTCTATAAGGTTGTTAAACAGCTAAAAAGCAAAGGCAGAATAGATTCTGATGAGAAGGATGAAAAATCTGTTGAGGAAGACAAGATTCAGGAAAAGTACATCTCCACAGCACGGGCGGTTGGAGATACAAAAGCTCTATTGGTTGAAGGTGAGCTAAGCGGTGTTAAATACAGCTATGCCAACTGCTGCAATCCGATTCCGGGTGATGAGGTGATCGGGTTTATAAGCCGCGACGGAGATGTGAAGGTGCATCGCTCTAACTGTAAAAATGCTCACCACTTAATACGCACAGACAGTGAGCGAATTATAGATGTGAGCTGGGCAAAAAATATCGATTCTCAGTTTCTTGGCGCCGTTCGGGTTATTGGGGAAGACCGGGTTGGCCTGGTGAACGATATCACGGAAGTGCTGTCAAAATCTTTGAAAACAAACATGAAGAGTATTAACGTAAGCAGTGAAGGGGGGATGTTTGAAGGAATCCTTACGATTTACGTAAGCGACCTGAAGCATCTGGAAGAGATTGTCAATCGCCTGGAAAGAATTGAGGGTGTAAAAAATGTGATGCGATACGAGTAAAATGTGTGTATTTCCTACTTGAAGTAGGTGTTTTTACGTATAGAAATTTGTTTGATTCACCTATTTTTATTTTCAAATCTTTTATTAATAATTGTTTATATATAAAATACATCGTAACTGATGTATTTGGAGTTATAACAATAAAATAAGACAAGAAGATGGTGACTTATACAAAACGTGATATCGTGCGAACAGTAGCCGACCAAATGGACGTACCGCTCAATCAGTCCGAACCGTGGGTAGATGCTGTAATTGATGCTCTGCGGAGTAAAATGCTCGCTGCAGATCCTACTTGCAGAATAGAGCTGCGAGATTTTGGTGTATTTGAGGTGAAGGAGACAAAAGCCAAGCCAAAAGCCAGAAATCCAAAGACGAATGAAGTGATTTATGTGCCTGCTCACCGAAAAACTCATTTCAAGCCAAGCAAGCGTTTGAAAAAATTCTTGAAACAGCCGCTTGAAGAAGTAAAGAAGAAAAGTAACAAGTAGGTGATTGGCTAATTTTGGTAGAATTCTCGGGATAGACGTTGGCGGAAAGCGGGTTGGTATAGCCCGGACTGATTTCCTACGAACAGTTGCGAATACCGTCGGTACGTTTTCTCCCGAGGACTCTTTTATAGAAGTAGAGAGACAGATTAAAGAAGAGGGACCCATAAAAGCTATTGTGGTAGGGTGGCCTTTGACTCCCGACGGTGAGTGGACAAATGCAACTCAGATGGCACAGGAGTACTTTAATTACCTTCAAAAGCGCTACAAGAATATTGGTATCTATAAGATGGATGAGCGCTATTCAACCAAGCAGGCAATGGAAGCCATGAAGGAGGCCGGTGTATCAAAAAAACGCCGGGAGAAAAAAGGCAGGTTGGATCAGGCTTCTGCAGCCCTTATTTTACAGCACTTCTTAGAAGCATATCCAGAACTATAAAATATTTATGTCAGTTTTACCTATTGTAACCTACAACGACCCGGTTTTACGAAAAAAAACCAAACCGGTAGAAGAGAACAACAAAGAGCTTCAAACCCTGATCGACGATATGTTTGACACCATGTACAACTCTCAGGGTGTCGGGCTTGCAGCGCCTCAGATTGGCAAGGAGATCCAGCTTTTTGTGATGGACGCCGATGGCATTACAGAAGAGACGGAAGAAGAAGATTTAGGACCTCTGGTTTTTATCAACCCCCAAATAGAGGAAAAAAGCGGTGAAAAAATTAAGCTTGAAGAGGGCTGTTTGAGTATCCCCGATGTGAGGGATGATGTGGTTCGGCCGGATAAAGTGGTGGTAGAGTACCTGGACCGAAATTTTGAAAAGAAGAAAATTACGGCAACAGGGTGGTCTTCACGGGTGATTCAGCATGAATATGATCACCTGCAGGGCGTTCTGTTTGTGGATTATCTGAGTGCGTTTAAAAGAAGGCTTCATAGATCACTTCTCAAAAAAATTGATAAAGGGACGCTTGAGATTGAGTATCCTGTTGTGCCTAAAGATTGAGCTGTTACCATGAAAAAATTAAGGGTCGTATTTATGGGGTCGCCCGACTTTGCGATCCCGTCTCTGGAGGCTATCCATAAGTCGGAACATGAGATTGTTGCTGTAGCTAGTAATCCCGATAAGCGGCGTGGCAGAGGCGGGAAGCCGCAGCCTACGGTAGTGAAGAAAAAAGCGATGGCACTGGGCTACCCAACGATTGATGTTGAAGATCCGAAATCAGACGAATTTAAAGAGAAGCTGGAGAAGCTTGAACCGGATTTGCAGGTAGTCGTTGCATTTCGCATTCTCCCGAAAGATATCCTGGCTATCCCATCTATTGGGTCGATAAACCTGCACGCATCCTTACTGCCCAAATATCGCGGTGCGGCACCCATTCACTGGGCGATAATAAAAGGGGAAGATGAGACGGGATGCTCGGTCTTTTTTCTGGATGAAAAAGTGGATACCGGTGAGATCGTTGCGCAGTTCAAAACAGAAATTGGCCCGATGGAGACTACGGGTGATCTATATGATCGCCTGAAAGTGAAAGGTGCTGAGCTGCTGAAAGAGACCGTGGATCAGATTGCCAAAGGAACAACCGAAGGAAGAGCTCAAAATCACGAAGAGGCCACACCTGCTCCAAAATTGTTTAATGAGAACACCAGAATTGATTTCAATCAATCAGCAGATGATGTTCATAATTTGATTCGCGGACTGAATCCATTCCCCACGGCATGGTGTATGTACGGCGATCAAAAATTGAATGTTCACAAATCTAAACCCGGACCTAAAACATCAAACGCAGAGCCGGGACAGCTTGTTGGTATTGAAAACAAACTCTATGTTCAGTGCAGTGACGGACTACTTGAGCTGCTTGAACTTCAGCTGCCGGGCACAAAGAGACTTTCCGGAGTTGACTTCTTAAACGGGTATGATACTTCCATTATCTTGAAGTAGTTATTAATTTGGCGGATAATGTTAGATTTTTATCAATAATAAACGCTGATAGAATCTATATTTAATTATCTCTTAAGGGAAAATCCTATTGCTTTAATGAGATTAATTTGAGATATACAGTTCAGAATTATCCGGGACACATTTTTTTCATAAAACGCATTTTTTTAATCAATCAGTACATCATTATGGAGCTTTCGCCACTGTTACAAGCCGCAAGAAACGGAAACTTAGCTGAGGTTCAGAAACACGACGAAGATGGTGCCAATCTTGATGAGACGCATAAAAACGGTAATACGGCACTGATCTATGCGGCAGAAAACGGCCATCTTGATATCGTAAAATATTTAATTGAAAAGGGAGCTGACCCGGCTGTTCAAACAAAGATGGGGGGCACAGCTTTGAATCGGGCGGCAGAAAATGGAAACACAGATATTATGAAATATCTGCTAGCCAACGGTACGCCCATCGGTGGCCTTGCACTCATAGTTGCCGCGCGTGAAGGGAATCTTGCAGCTGTTAAAATGTTGGTTCAGGCAGGGGCAGATGTAAACGCTCAGCAGCGATGGGGTCAAACCGGTTTAATGCTGGCAGCAAGAGAAGGGCATACCGACGTAGTTAAGTATTTGATAGATCAGGGAGCAAATGTTCGGCTGAAGGATAAGAATGGGGATACCGCCCTGAATATTGCCCTCGATAATGATAATACGGATATAGCGATGCAGCTAAAACGAGCCGGAGCAAAAGCACAGGTTAAAAAGCCTGTAACTCCTGTCATTGAAGAGGATGATGATGACGATGTTGACGCAGACGTTGATGGCGTTGACGACCTGATTTCGGGAGATGATGAAGATATTCCGGAAGACGTAGATCTGGATTCGTAAAACGTTTTTAAACTATTTACGTTTAACAGGGCCTTTGGGGAAGTTCAAGGGCTCTTTTTGTATGTTATGGTCTCGAAATCAAAATTGTTTATTGAAATTGAGAGATCTGCAAATCGAAAAAGCGCTACCAACGTAAATTAATAAAAATGAGTAGCGTAACTTTGATGAAATAATGGATTGAGTGAATCTAAACCGTTATTTTAATGTTATAAATACTGCAAACAAGCAGATAATTTAAAATGTAAAGGAGTAAAAATTTATGGCTAAAGTAAAAGTTGGAATCAATGGATTTGGACGCATAGGCCGGCTTGTAATGCGATCTATCCTGAAATATCAGAGTGATGAAATTGAGGTTGTTGGAATTAACGACTTAACAGATACCAAAACACTCGCACACCTTTTTAAGTATGATTCCGTTCACGGGAAATTTGACGGAGAAGTAAAAGCTGAAGGGGACAATCTTGTTATAAATGGTAGTAAAATTGGTGTAACGGCCGAGCGTGATCCTGCCAACCTGAAATGGGGCGAGAGAGGAGCTGAAGTTATCGTGGAGTCAACAGGTATTTTCCGCGACGATAAAGGCGCATCAAAACACCTTGAAGCAGGTGCAAAAAAAGTGATTATTTCTGCACCAGGTAAAGGCGACCTCCAGACAATTGTGATTGGTGTTAATGACGGCGAGCTTGACAAAAGCCGAACAGTTTACTCAAATGCCAGTTGTACTACAAACTGCCTAGCACCGATGGTGAAGGTTTTGGACGATGCGTTTGGAATTGAACAAGGATTTATGACAACCGTTCACGCCTATACCGGCGACCAGCAGATTGTTGACGGCCCGCACAAAGATCTTCGTAGAGCTCGTGCCGCTGCAGCCAACATCGTCCCTACAACCACCGGAGCAGCCGCAGCCGTAGGATTGGTACTGCCGCATCTGGATGGAAAACTGGACGGTATGGCGGTTCGTGTACCCGTACCGGACGGTTCACTGACAGACTTTACCGCTTGGGTGAGTAAAGATGTTACAGAAGAACAAGTTCTTGATGCATTCAAAAAAGCAGCCGGCGGTGAAATGAAAGGAGTACTTGAATTCAGTGATGAACCTTTGGTTTCTTCTGATATTATCGGGAATCCACACTCTTGTATTTTTGACAGTACGTCAACAAAAGTGGATGGCCGAATGGTGAAAGTTGTCGGATGGTACGACAATGAAGCCGGATACTCAGCTAGAACTGCTGAACTGATTACAAAGATTGTATAAGCGTAATCAATTTTAGATAATACGTTTACACGTAATAGAAATGCCCGCATGGAAACTCGTGCGGGCTTTTTTATACAAAAGCCATCCTTTTCCTATTTTGTGTATGCTGCTGACCTGTTCAGCTGCGTAAATTTATGACGACTAATTTATTTGACCATGAAAATCACGAAGATTATTTCATCCATTCTTTTTTTTCTTTTTACCTGCGCTGCACTTGTTGCTCAGCCGGTTCAGATTGACAAAGTTGAACCTGAAAACTGGTGGATTGGGTTTGAGGAGCCCGATGTTCAGCTTTTGGTATATGGTGACGATATTCAATCAGCAATGCCGTCCGTAGATTATCCGGGTGTAACAATTGAGCGCGTGACACTTGTTGAAAATTCAAACTACCAATTTGTAACACTTCGAATCCATGAGGAGGCCGAACCGGGAACGCTTGAGCTTAATTTTCAACGGGGTGAATATTCGACTGCCATTCCGTATGAGTTGAGAGAGCGCAGTACGGACAGCAACCGAAATCAGGGATTTAACTCAACCGACCTAATCTATCTGTTGATGCCCGACCGGTTTGCCAACGGTGACCCGGAAAATGACAACATTCCGGGAATGCTCGAAGGTGTGAATCGCGATAATCCGAATGCACGTCATGGCGGAGATATTCAGGGAATAATAGATAACCTGAACTACATCAAAGAACTGGGAATGACCGCTGTTTGGTTCACACCGATCCTGGAAAACGATATGCCGCCGGAGTACGGTGCGTATCACGGATATGCGGCAACTGATATGTATCGCGTCGATCGCCGGTTCGGCACCAATGAGAAGTACCTGGAACTGATCGATAAGGCCCACGACATGGGATTGAAAGTGATCATGGATATGATTCACAACCACGTTGGAACGGAGCACTGGTTTATCAAAGATCAGCCGACGTCTGACTGGGTACACGATCTGGAAGAGGTGGGAACAACCAACTATAGGGCCTCAACCGTAATGGATCCGTATGCGTCAGATTATGATTTCAGCGCAATGGTTCAGGGTTGGTTTGTGGTGGATATGCCCGACCTGGATCAGCGAAATGAACTGGTGGCGAACTACCTGATCCAAAATACACTTTGGTGGATAGAGTACTCCGGAATTGACGGAATTCGAATGGATACGCATCCTTACCCGTATAAAGAGTATATGGCTGAGTGGAGCCGGCGCGTGCTTGAGGAGTTTCCCGATTTTAACATGGTGGGAGAAGCGTGGATGTCCAACTCCCCATCAACTGCCTACTGGCAGACAGGTTTCCCAAGCTCAGACGGTTATGAGAGCTACCTGCCAAGCGTAACCGATTTCCCACTCTATGATGCGATTGCAGCCGGATTGAATGAAGAGATTTCCTGGGATCGAGGCATTTACAGATTTTATGATATTCTGAGCCAGGACTTTCTCTTTCCCGATGCAAATTTGAATGTAATTTTTCCCGGCAATCACGACCTGGACCGTATTTTCACGGTGGTGGGTGAAGATTACGGTAAGTTCAAAATTGCGCTCAGCTTTGTGCTAACCACCCGCGGAATCCCGCAGCTCTACTATGGTGACGAAATTCTGATGACCGGTGGCGGGCCTGACGGGCTGAAGCGAAAAGATTTTCCCGGCGGATGGGAAGAGGATCCAATCGATGCATTTACTCCAGAAGGTCGGAAAGAGCTGGCCGATGAGACAGGATTCCCGGTTGTGGAAGCTCACGACTTCTTAACACGCGTGGCAACTTGGCGCCAGGATAAAGATGTAATCCACAACGGTAACCTGACTCATTTTATCCCGGAAAACAACGTGTACGTCTATTTCCGCCATAATCATGATGAAAAGGTGATGGTTGTACTGAATGCCAATGAGGAGGCTCAGGAACTGGATATGAGCCGTTTTTCAGAGCTGCTCTACGGCCATTCATCCGGCTATGATGTTGTGAGCGATCAAACCGTTCAGTTCGGCGAAGTACTGGAAGTAGCCGGGCTGGATGCAATGATTCTTGAGCTTGAGTAAAATGAGCTAACAAAAGTAAACCTTCAGAAAGTCCCCCTTCGAAGGGGGGATTTAGGGGGATGACTCTCTGAGTTTTGGTTGAAAGAAGACTTTCCCCTCCTTCGCTAGGAGGGGCCGGGGGTGGTTGTGAATTTATAAATGGATTTCAATTTGCCGTATCAGGTCACTGTCCTTTTTTTAACTTACCATGCCTCTGTAGAGATTGCTATTTACCAGGAGTTCATAGAATGTAAACGTTTGGCAACTTTTTAACCTCCCCTTAATCCTCTCCTTAAAAAGGAGGGGAATTTTTATTTTGAACTACTATCTTAAAGCCTGTTCCACATCTTTAACAATATCGTCCGCGTGTTCAAGGCCAACGGCAATACGGATGAGGCCCGGAGTAATACCAACAGCCTTTCGTTCCTCTCCGGTTAGTTTAGAGTGCGTGGTGGATGCGGGATGAGTGACAATGGTCCGCGTATCACCCAGGTTGGCTGAACGGGAGAGAAGCTCAATCCGGTCGATGAATGACTTCGCTTTCTCAAATCCCCCGGCAATTTCAAAACATACCACTCCGCCGCCACGCTTCATCTGCTTTTTTGCAAGCTCGTATTGAGGATGATCTTTGTGGTGCGGATACTTCACAAAATTCACGTTGCTGTGATCACCCAAAAATTCAGCCAGTCTCCCGGCATTATCGCAATGTCGATCCATGCGAACGGGCAGTGTTTCCAGACTTTTACTGAACAGCCACGCGTTAAACGGTGACATTGAAGGACCGGTATGTCGTGCAAAAAACTGAATCTGCTCCATGGTCTTTTCAGAGCCGACAATCACACCGCCGATGGCACGTCCCTGTCCGTCAATGAACTTTGTGGCGGAGTGCGTGACGATATCGGCGCCATACTCTATCGGCCGCTGCAGATAGGGTGTGGCAAAGCAGTTATCAACCACGTAGATCAGGTTGTGCGATTTGGCGAACATTCCCGCCCACTCCAGGTCGATCAGGTCGAGGCCCGGATTGGAAGGAGTTTCAAGAAATAGGATTTTGGTATTGGAACGGATCAAAGACTCCCAGCTTTTCGGCTTGTCCGTATCAGCGTAGGTAAAACTGATTCCCCAGCGCGGCAAAATTTGACTGAGTATCTGGTGCGATGAGCCGAACAGAGAACGTGAGGCCAGAATGTGATCGCCCTGACTGAGCAGGCCCGCCAGGGTTGAAAAAATGCCTGCCATCCCGGATGCCGTAGCCACACCGGCCTTCGCTCCTTCAAGGCGGCACATCTTGGTGATGAACTCGTCCGTATTTGGGTTGGAGTACCGGCTGTAGATATTTCCCTCCATTTCACTGGCAAACATGGCGCGGGCGTGCTCGGCCGATTCAAACGTAAAGCTTGATGTCATATACAGGGGAGTGGAGTGCTCGCGCTGATCTGAGGACGGCGTTTGAGTTCGGATGGCATCCGTTTCGAAATGTTTATTTTTGCACATCACATTTAGGTATTGGGTATCAGGTATTAAGTAGTAAAGTATTGGAAAGCAGGCTTCAAGCCTCAGGACTCAAGGCTATTCCACTATTTCAAAACTGCTGGTTACTTTCGCTGTCTTTTCCAGGGTTTTTGTAACGGAGCAGTATTTGCCGAGTGAGAGATCCACGGCTTTCTCCACCTGTTTTGGGTCGAGCCCGCCTTTGAAGGTGTAGTGCAGGTGGATTTCTGAAAATTCGGTGTAAGTTCCTTTTTTGATGCGCTCGCCGGTTACCTCGATCTGTACGTCGTCCGGGTTCTGACGCTTCTTTATCAGGATACCGATGATGTCGATGGCAGAACACCCGCCTGCAGCCGCTAAAAGCATCTGCATCGGCCTGAAGCCACCGTTAATGCCACCAATGTCATCCGAGCCATCCATACGGATAGAGACTCCATCTTCGTTAGTGGCTTCCATGTGAACGTCATCATTCAGGCGCTGAATCGTAATTTTCATACTGTTAAAACTGATTTTTGGTTAAGAAATTTCTTCGTCTAAAAATAGCGAAATTTCACTAGGGATGGCAGAAAGATTGTTGGGTGAGCGGTTTGTGAGTGTGATGGAGAAATGTCCGGTTAAAAAATTATTCGGTGGATTTATCCAACTATTATAGAATTGTACTTGGGTATTTATCTGTTATAATCAGTTTTAGTGCCAGCTAATAGGCAAAGGTGTGCAAAATCAATCACTATAAATCTGTAATGGTAGATGAGTTACTATCTGGTTGAAATATTTATCATTGTGTAGCAGTTCCACTTCATGTTCAATACACCAACTTCCGATGAGCATTTCTACAGTTTTTCGAATAGTTACACCTTTTGCTCGAAGAGAACGAAAATTGGATGCCGCTTTTATTGCCAGTGATTTTCCTCCAAGATGAACACAATCTAGCGGCTCGAGAGCTTGTTTGGCTAATCTAAAATCTTTATCACTATCGAAACCTTGTAGAATTTCGGCAAGAATGATATCTCCTACAAGGACCGTCTTTTCAGAAAGGATCCGATCAAGGTTTTCGGTTTGTTTATTTTCTAAGCCGTTGAAAAAATCAATCCATACGCTGGTATCCACTAAAATCACTTCTCCTTAGTCCTCATATCCTCTAAGTCACCTTTCCAGTGTAATTTTCCGCGCAAATTTTTGATACTTTCTTGCTTTTTGCGCTGGACTAATAATTTCAAACCCTCTTCAACTGCATCTTTTTTCGTTTTTAACCGACTCACCTTCAAGGCTTCATCCATCAAGTCGTCATCGATCACTATATTTGTTCGCATAACTGTATTGATTTAGTTTATGTGTATTATTTATTAATCTATACACATAGCTTCAAAGTTCCTAGCTTTATTGTACACTTACCTGCGCTTTATTGCGAAAGCGCCTTGCCAGTACTGTGCTGGTCTTGATTTTATAACTCTTGAGTTGCTAATTCACAATTCATTCGTACACCTGTAACTTGCCAAACCGTTAAGTATCACATCAGTTTAACTATCCATACTACACACTTCCTCGCAGCATTTAAATCTGTTCTTCCATTTCCTGATGGTTGGCAATTCAATCTTTGAGCAGTACTTTAAAATTAGAAGAACAGTTCTTGAAAATAAGAACTGTCAACTCTTAAACGTATCGTTCATCAATGAAAAAATCAGCTTACCGGAACCGGTTAGATCAAATGTATTCTAACGCATTTCAGCAAAACTGGGACAGCCCCCTATTTACGGAT
>LKNA01000095.1 GCA_001564065.1 Chitinophagaceae bacterium T5-Br10_B2g13 | reverse complement strand
GTGTCTAAACGAAAGCACACACAGTGTGCGCCTAAACGCCAGGCACGCAACGCGTGCCCTAAACGAAACTAAACGTTATTCCAATGGAATTCATAGACCTCAACGCTCAATACAATCGCTACAAATCTGAAATAGACAGACGCATCCACGCCGTCCTCGATCATGGCCAATACATCATGGGTCCTGAAGTAGATGAGCTGGAGGAGACGTTGGCGGAGTATGTTGGAGTGGATCACTGTATTACGACGAGCAGCGGTACGCATTCGCTGGAGATTGCGTTGCGGGCGCTGGATATTGGGCCGGGGGATGAAGTGATTACGGTTCCGTTTTCGTGGATCAGTTCGGCAGAGGTGATTATGCTGGTAGGTGCCACGCCGGTGTTTGTGGATATTGAGCACGATACGTTTAACATGGACGCCTCAAAGATTGAAGGGGCGATTACAGAGAATACCAAGGCGATTATTCCGGTGAGCTTGTTTGGGCAGATGCCGGAGATGGAGAAAATTAACGCCATAGCTGAACAGCACGACATTGCGGTGATTGAAGATGGTGCCCAGAGTTTTGGGGCAACCCGAAACGGTAAAAAAAGCTGCGGGGCGTCACTCGTGGGCAGCACCTCGTTCTTCCCGGCCAAGCCGCTCGGCTGCTATGGCGATGGAGGGGCACTCTTTACCGATGACGATGATCTGGCCGAAATAATACGTGCCATTCGCACACACGGTGGGGTGAAACGACACTACCACACTCATGTGGGCACAAACGGACGGTTTGACTCCATGCAGGCGGCCGTCATTCTGGGCAAATGGAGCGGTTTTGAGGAAGAGGTAGAAAAGCGCGGCGAAATTGGCGCTAGCTACAGCGAGTTGCTAAATGAGCACTGCACCACGCCAAAAGTATTAAAAGACAACACCCACGTCTACGCACAGTACACTATCCGCGTGGATGAAGGGAAGCGGGATGAGATTGTTAGCGATATGAAAGAAGCAGGAATACCCGTGGGAGTGTATTACCCTAAATGCTTTCACGAACAACCTGTTTTTGAACATCTTGGATATGAGTATGGAGATTTTCAGGAGTCGGAGAAGGCAAGTCGAGAAGTAATGAGTTTACCGATGCATCCATTTCTGACAATTGATGAACAGCAAGAAATCACAGGCAAACTTATTGGTCTGATATGAGCACGGAAAACCTAATTAACCAATCAACTAATCAACTAATACTTAAATCTCGAATCAAAAATGTATGAGACGTTGAATATTAAGAATAGTAAAATTACCATTATTGGCTTAGGATATGTTGGATTACCACTTGCCGTTGAATTTGCAAAGAAATTTCCAACGGTTGGGTTTGATATAAATGCTAAGAGAATTCAGGAGATAAACGCCGGGCATGATCGAACTCTGGAAGTTGAAGATGATTATCTGAAAAGCGTAGTTGTAAACAATTTTGATGAAGCAAAAACAGGGCTTGTTGCCACAGATAAACCGGCTGATTTAGCCGATAGCAATGTATATATCGTTACGGTTCCCACTCCGACAGATAAACATAACCGTCCGGTACTTACCCCCTTGTTAAAAGCAAGTGAGACGGTGGGTAAGGTGCTGAAGAAAGGGGATGTGGTTATTTACGAGTCTACCGTTTACCCCGGGGTTACTGAAGATGATTGTGTGCCTGTATTGGAAAAGTTTTCAGGTCTCACATTTAATAATGACTTTTATGCAGGCTATAGTCCGGAGAGAATTAATCCCGGTGATAAAGAGCATACGGTAACCAAGATTAAGAAAGTTACAGCAGGCTCTACACCTGAAGCGGGCAAGTTTGTGGATGACCTCTACAAAGATGTGATTGTTGCGGGTACACATCTTGCTCCCAATATTAAGGTTGCAGAGGCAGCAAAGGTGATTGAAAACTCACAACGAGATATTAATATCGCATTTGTGAATGAGCTATCGAAGATCTTTACCATGCTCGATATCGACACACAGGATGTACTGGAAGCGGCAGGTACAAAGTGGAATTTCCTACCCTTTACTCCCGGGCTGGTTGGCGGGCACTGCATTGGCGTAGACCCCTACTACCTGGCACAAAAGGCACAGGAGGTTGGATACCACCCTGAGATTATTCTGGCGGGCCGGCGAATGAATGACAGTATGGGCAAACACGTTGCATCGGAAGTGATTAAAAAGATGATGCGTAAGGATTTGAAAGTAATTGACAGTAAGGCGCTTATGTTGGGAATTACGTTTAAAGAGAACTGTCCTGATATCCGTAACACACGTGCTATTGATGTGTATCATGAATTAAAATCATATGATATGGATGTGGATGTGTATGACCCGTGGGCTGACCCTGAAGAAGTGAAGCACGAGTATGGGATTAATATCCTCAACGGCGAATATCCCATTAACCTGAAAGACTACTCAGCAATTGTCCTCGCCGTCTCACACGAGAAGTTCAGAAAACTGGACCTTTGCAAAAGCGATGACTGTGTAATTTTTGACGTTAAAAGCTTTTTAGACAAAGAGCTTGTAGATGGAAGGTTGTAGTGGGTGAACCGCAGAGTACACAACGGTATTCGCAAAGGTCGCAAAGGTAGTATTAAAACTTATCGTAACTTTGCATAAAACTCTGCGCACCATCGAGCTTAAATATGACAGAATTTATTTATGAAAAAAAACAATGTGAAATTATTAATTACAGGCGGAGCCGGCTTCATCGGCTCTAATCTTGTCGAACACTTTCTTAATCATGAAAGGGTTTCCCTCGTTCGTATTTTGGACGATCTGAGTAACGGCTATTATGAGAATATTGAAGAATTTGAAAACCACCCTAAATTCGAATTCATCAAAGGGGATATTTGCGACTACCAAACATGCCTAGATGCAACGAAAGGAATCGATAAAATAAGCCACCAAGCTGCACTCGGATCTGTTCCCCGCTCTATTAAAAACCCCATGCGATCTACAGAGGTAAATATTTTGGGAACGGTGAATGTATTATATGCCGCGAAAGAAAATGGAGTAGAGCGAGTTATTTTAGCGTGCAGCTCGAGTACCTACGGAGACCATCCCGGGCTGCCTAAAGTGGAAGATGAAATTGGAAAGCCACTCAGTCCTTATGCTGTTACTAAATACTCAATTGAACAATTTGCAGATATATTCCAGCAAACATACGGGTTGAATTATATTGGACTGCGCTATTTTAATATCTTTGGTCCTAAGCAAAACCCGGACAACCCGTATGCAGCTGTTATTCCCATTTTTTGTCAGGCTTTTATTGACGGAAAACGTCCAACCATAAATGGAGACGGAGAACACAGCCGAGATTTTACTTATGTAGCCAACGCAGTACTGGCAAATGATTTGGCTTTGTTTACGGAAAATGAAGAATCTCTAAATGAAATTTATAATGTGGCCTGTAACGACCGTGTTTCTTTAAATGAAATGATAGTGACATTACAAAAAATTAGCGGGAAAGATATTCAGCCTATATATGGACCGGAACGCGCGGGAGATGTAAAGCATTCGGAGGCGGATATTTCTAAGATTGAGAACAGGCTTGACTATAAACCAAGCGTGTTTTTTAAAGAAGGGTTTAATAAAGTTTACAATTGGTATAAACAAAAATGAGGACCATAGTATTACAGTGATTATAAATAAATGGGAAGGATTTGATAATGAAGTAGAAGCTCTTGGTGAAATTAGTGCCCGATTTAGTGGCGTACTAAAAGAAAATTTTACTCATGTGTATGCACGTTACAATATTCGTTTGAATGAAATTGTAGGATACTACTTTGGGGACTTTTCCGAATCTGAGAAGGCTTCAATAAAAGTGCTCAGTCCATTCATGCATCCCTTTCAAAATACTCTCAATCAAGAAATAATCGTGAAGTAATTAATTACTCGCTTATCATTACTGAAAGACTAAAGTATCAGTGTGAACTCGTTTGTTTTATTTAACAAAAAGAATATTGACGAGTTATTGGAACTATTAAAAAAAATAACAGGGAAAAAATTTTTTCAGAATGTTTTAATCGTGGTATCAGGTACGATTTTAGCAAAAGGGATTGGAATACTATTTTCTCCAATAATTACAAGAATATATGGGCCGGAAGTATATGGCATATTTGGAGCCTTTATGGCATATGTTTCAATGGTAACTCCATTTGCTGCTCTATCATACCCTATAGCAATTGTCTTGCCAAAATCAGATCGTGAATCTATAGGTATTATTCAACTTTCGTTGTTTGTATCAATTTTTATTTTCACAATTCTATTCGCTGTATTATTTGTAGGTGGTGACTCTCTAATAAATCTAATCGGTGCAGAAGAATTAGGTTGGTTAATTTATATCCTGCCATTAAACATTCTTTTTATCTCTTGGGTACAAATTTCTGAGCAGTGGCTAATTAGAAAGAAGAAATTTAAACAAACTGCAAGCATATTAGCGATTCATTCATTTATAAAAGAAGCTAGTAAAACCGGATTAGGATATTTATCTCCTATAGCATTCATATTAATTGTAGTAACTACTATTTCGACCTTTGTACATGCCGGACTTATGGCAGTTTTTGGAGGTTTAAAGGTTCGTTTAAAATTAACTTTTAAAGAATTTCAAAAGTTAAAAAGAATAGCAAAAAAGTATTATGATTTTGCAGTTTTTCGAACACCTGAAGCTTTTCTAAGTTCTTTTTCTAAAGGAATGCCTGTTGTATTATTAATGAGTTATATTGGTCCATCAGCAGCGGGTTTCTATACTATTTCAAAAATGGCATTGAAAACTCCAAGTTCATTGATATTAAAATCTATTGGAGACGTTTTTTATCCAAGATTTTCAGAAGCATATAATAACAAAGAGGATTTATATTCCTTATTAATAAAGCCGATTATAGGAATTGCATTGGTAACAATTATCCCTTTTTTAATTGTAATCATTTATGGTAAATGGATATTTGGTTTCGTATTCGGTAGTGAATGGGTTATATCAGGAGAATATGCACGGTGGCTTTCAATATGGTTGTTTTTTGCAGTATCAGCTGCACCTGCAACCAGAGCTGTTGCTGTATTAAAAATACAGGGTAAATATTTAATATATAGAATAGTTTATGTCCTATTATCTATCATCGGTTTGTTTATCGGACTGCACTTCTATCAAGATGATGTTTTGGCGATTGCTCTTTACAGTGTAACATCGGGTTTGATGAATATACTTTTAATATTTTATGTAATAAGAATTTGCAAAAATATAAATAATAGAACCAAAGGTATTTTGAAATGACTAAAATAAATTTTTCGCTTTTGTTTGTGATGAAAGATTCTGCACTAAATAGAGGCATGAACACGGGAATAGAGAACCTTGCATGGGGTCTTGCTGAAAGAGGATGTGACGTTCATATTTTAGCCGGTGGTAAAAAGCCAGATCAACATGATTATGAATTACCTGATAATGTGAGATATCATTTTACCAATGGTACCGGTTACCCATTCGATCATGTGAATGATTATCTTAAGCTAAGAAACTCTTATGATTTTGATGCGGTTATTGGTTGGGTCAGAAATATTTCTCCTATTGCAAATTTGGAAAAAAAGTTGAGTGGGAATACTCCTAAGTTCATCGCAAATGAGGGGCAATTAGGAGGTGAAGTAACTGCTTATAGAAGATTGAGGTATTTTATTTTAACTCTTCTTAGAGAAAAAAAAGTTAATTTTTCTATCCTTTTTAAAAAGGTCAATTTTCAAAACATAGACTATTTGGTGCCTATAACTGAAGCAGTTAAATCAAGCCAAAGTGAAATTTATAATATCCAGTCAGAACAATCTAAGATAATTCCCAGAGGTGTAGATACTGAAAATTTCAAACCAAGTTATCAAAAAAAAGACTTTTGGAATAATGAGTATATAAATATCCTTTTTACCGGTAATATATTAGAAGGAAAAGGTTTAGGTGATGTTGTAGAGGCGTTAAGATATGTCGAAAAACCTGTTAAACTTACGCTATGTGGAAAAGATCGAGGTTATTTAGAAAAGTTAAATAATAGTTTAAAGGAAACAGGAAATAAGCATACTATCAATTACTTAGGAATTTTAAGTGCAAATGAGATTGTATCAGAATTACATAAGGCAAATATTTTTGTTTTTTGTTCTTGGCCTTGGCATGAGGGGTTAGGTAAAAGTCTACTTGAAGCGATGGCTTGCGAACTACCAGTAATTGTATCAGATATTGAAGCATTTAGAAATGTTGTTGATAACGAATTAAATGGCTTGGTTGTAGAAACTGGTAATCCGAAAGAAATTTCTAAATCGATAAATCAATATATTCAGAATCCCAAACTGCGTGAGAAATGTAAATTAAATGCCCGTAAAACAATTATTGAAAAATTTTCTAAGGATAATGAGATAGATCAATGGTTGAGAGTTATTACCAATGTCACTATGGGAAAATAATTAATTAAATAATATTTCAGTGATAGATTCGAATATAAGCCTAAGGCTGACATCATTTATTAGGTTAATATTTACATTGTTTGTGCTATTAACTACTAATATATTTGGCTTTTATAATGTATATAATGATAATTTAATATTTGGTGCAAACACTTACGATGTTATCGTCATTATAACATTTTTAGTAGGATCATTTCTTATTTTTTTCAAAATAACCCCCTCATTTTACAGAAAGAAGTATAGAAGATATTACTTAAGTATTTTATTTTTATTTTTATTTGTAATTGCATCAATGCCATTTAGGGGTGATACTGGTATAATTGACAGTGTGAGAGTAGGAAGGCATTACTTGATGATGATGTTAGCTGTAATTGTATATTACGATACAAAAGTTAATAAAACTCTTTTTTGGTTTGATCTATTTAAGTTTATAGCAGTTATTGTATCATTACAAATTTTTATAAATGCTTTTAATCCACAGGTTTTACATTCGATCTTTCCGCATTTAAGGGCTGATACAGGTGGACATTTTGATTTTCAGCGAAATTATCTGACTTCACCTACTATGTTATTTCCGTATTTCCTTTCAATTTATTATTTCTATAAATATATAAGTCAGAAAGATCGAACAAACACCGTCCTACTTATTTTTGGTTTTTTCTTTCTAGCATCTGCTTTACAAGGCTTTAGAACATATTTCATGCTTTTAAACTTTGTTTTGTTGTTGATATTGTTACCTCATATTAAGTATAAAAGCACGATACGATATTTAATATTTCCTACAATAGTATTATCATTTATAGTTATTATTGATATCCTTTTATTAAATAATCAAATAACCGGAAAATTTGTAACTGTTACTCAAGAGTTTGTTAGGGATGATGGCCATCGTATGAATAGGTTTGAGAGGGATTTAATATTTAATATCCCAATGTTTTTGGAAAAACCATATACAGGGTGGGGATTCATATTTCATGGGTCTGAATATGGACAACAGTTGGGTCTAGATCCTGGTGGTGGAAGAGTGAACTCATTGTATTCCGTTGATTCCGGGTATATTACATTATTAAATCAAGTTGGTATAATAGGAGTAGTTATTATCCTCTTCTTTTTTAGCAAAATATTAATGGAAATATATAAGCTTAATACATCCAATATATATACTAAAGTATTTGGTTTATTTATTGTGATTATAATCTTTTCTCTCTATACACATGGGGCATTTATGAGAGAGTTCGGGCAAATACCGATGGCAATAATTTTAGGTTTAACAGCATTAGATGACTTAAAAAATAATGTATGACTACGTATAAATTCGGCATATTACTTTCACACTTTGAAGGTGGTGGGGCGCAAAGAGTTGTTCTTAATTTGGCGAAAGAATTTAAAAAATATGATGTAAACTTCTGTATAATTGTAAAAGAAATAAAGGGACCACTCTATGAAGAAGCTTCTAATTTAGGAATTGATATACATCAGATAGGTGCAAAAAACATCATAAAACAAACTTTATCACTAAGAAAGTTATGTCAAAAACATAAGATTGAAACTATTTTCTCAGTTATGAGATATCAAAATGTAATTGCAATTTTGCTCAAAATATTTGGATCTAAAAGAGTTATAATCCGAGAAGCTAATACATTAGATGGTGTTGTAAATAGCAGTAATCTCAAAGTAAATGTTTTACGTCTATTAATGAAATATCTATATCCCTATGCAGATATAGCAATCGCAAATTCAATCGATACTAAAAACGATTTAGTTAAATACACGAATATTAATAGCGATAAAATTAAAATTATTCCAAACCCGATTGATGTTGAAGAAGTTAGAAGAAAAGCAGAGTTAACGAATCACTGTTCTAGTATCAATTTAAATGATGTTAATTTAATTACAATTGGTAGACTTACAGAAGTTAAAAATCATAAATTCTTGATTGATTCAATACGACTGTTAGTTGATAACTATCCAAATATCAGTCTTTTGATATTTGGTGTTGGAGAATTAAAGTCTGAATTAAATAATTATATCCGAAAACTTAATCTTGACGATAATGTAAAATTAATGGGATTTCACACTAATCCTTTCAATTTTCTAAATAAGTGCGATCTTTTCTTACTTAGTTCTAAGTACGAAGGTTTTGGAAATGTTGTTGTAGAGGCATTAGCATTAGGAGTACCTGTTATATCGTTAAAATGCCCCGGTGGTGCAAATAAAATTTTAGAGAATAATAAGTACGGCTTAGTTATAGATACAGATTCCCCCGAAGAGTTTGCGAGCCATATTAATGATTACCTCACAGGTAAGATCTCGAAATTTGATAAAGAGAAGTTAAAAGAAAGAGCTAATGAGTATTCATCTGCTAAAATTGCTGATATATACCTTAAAACAATATTTAGTTAATCTTAATTGAATGACAGAAAGGAAGAATGTAGTTGTTATTATTAATACCCTTTCAAAGGGTGGGGCTGAGAAACAGTCTGTTATTCTTGCAAATCAATTGTCATCATATCACAATACTACTCTGTTAATTTTAGATGATAGAGAACCAAATATTGATTTTGTGAATATGATTGACCCCAATGTGGATAAACTATTTTTAAGTGGTTTTACCCTTGGAAATCTATTTTCATTAATCCAACATCATAAAGTTAAATCAGCAGATGTTGTTATATCAATGTTAGCAAGGTCGAATTTAACTGCATCATTAATTGGTATTTTAAATAAGGATGTTAAAGTTTTAGGTGGAATTCGGAACTGTCGGTTAAAAAAAGGGAAATACACTCTTGAATTTGTAATGCACAAATACTTCCATGATCGCACGATTTTTAATAATCGCTCTGGTATGGAGAACCTAATTGCCGGTGGGTTTAGGAATGAAAAATCAATCTGCATACATAATGCAGTGGAAAGCGTGCCAGAAATTAGAAACCATAAACAATATGGGAGAGGAGATACAAAGATCATTTCTTTAAGCCGATTTGAACCACAGAAAGATCTAAATACGGCAGTTTTCGCAATTGAACATCTTGTGCATGATTTAGAATGCAAAAAGGGATTTATTTACTGCATGAGCGGTTACGGGAGTGAAAAGCAATTATTAGAAAAGTTGATTAATGAGAAAAATCTTTCAGAATACATCAAAATTATAGATAACCCGGAGGTGCAGAGCTTACTAAATGACGGAGATATTTTTATTAACACTTCAATAATTGAAGGTACCTCAAATTCTATACTTGAGGCAATGTCGTACAGCTTGCCAATTATAGCAACAGATGCAGGCGATAATAGCTATTTGGTTGAAGATTCACATAATGGTTTTATCACTGAAGTTGGTGATTATCAAGCTCTTGCCAGAAAGCTGAAGGAATTGATTGAAAATCGCGATTTACGTCATGAGTACGGTAAAAACAGTTATCAAAGAGTAAAAGAAAAGTTCAACACTGAAAGGTTTACTAAACAATATTTAAAGTTGATAGATGAGTAAAAAGAAAGTTGCAGTAATTGGAGTAAAAGGTCTGCCGGGCTATGGTGGTTCAGCACGTGCAAATGATCATATTCTCAGACGCCTATCAGATAAATATGATATAACAATTTATGCTCTTGATACACATGCAAAAAGTGAGGACTACTACGGTATAAAACAATATATATTTAAATCTTATAACAATAAGAAGTTAAGCACCCTTTCCTATTACATTAGGAGTCTTTTCGCCGTTATATTTTTACATAATCACGATATCCTTCATCTCAATCATCGAGTTTCCGGCTTTTTACTTCCCTTTGTAAAATTTAAATATAAGACAATCTCAAGTATTCGAGGTTTAGGTTATGATGATGATGACAAGTGGTCGTATATAGAAAAAAAAGTCTTTAATTTTTTCCAGTATTTATCCTTTACACTTCCTGATATTGTTACTACTGTACAAAAAAGTAGTGTTGATTACATTAAAAAATATACTGATAAGCCAGTTTTTTACATTCCTAATGGAGTAGAAAATAATTATAAAGATTTCACTCAAGTTGTAAAAAAAGAGATAATTACCTTTTCGGCTGCGAGAGTAATCTATTTAAAGGGATGTCACGATTTTCTCAAAGCATTGAATGAATTAGATTATAAAGGAAGAGTTAGGATAATTGGTGACTTAAGCCATGTTCCTTCATATAAAGATGAGATTATAAATTTAAGTAAAAATCTTGACGTAGAATTTTTAGGTCTCATAAAAGAAAAAGAAATTTTATTTGAAAAAATTGCTGAATCAAAATTGTTTGTTTTTCCTTCTTACACAGAAGGTATGTCGAATATGTTATTAGAAGTAGCTTCATTAAAAACTCCTATTATTGCAAGCGATATACAACCAAACAAAGATGTATTCTCTGAAAAAGAGGTAACTTTATTTAAAGTAGGTAATTACAATGATTTGGCTGGAAAAATAGAGTTCCTATTAAAAAATCGGCAAATAGCTGAGAGTAAATGTGATAAGGCGTACTCTAAAATATCAAATGAATATAATTGGGATAGATTGGTAGTAGAGTATGACAAAATTTATAAAAAACTTTAATCCCCCCTCTCTATTGCAGTGTATGGCTAAAGAATTTAAAACCAACAGCTGTTTAATTATATAAACGAATTAAACTGAAATTGATTAAGTGAATTTATTTTACAGAATATTTATAAAAATTTTTGGTTTAATTGCTTATTGGTCTCTTCCAAGTGTCATTACTGTTTCTCTTCACAGGCTACGTGGTGTAAAATTAGGGAAAGGAGTAAGAATTCACCGATTTGTTTATATTGATGATTTCTGTCCAAATCTTATTACAATTGAAGATAATGCAGGGATTGGCGTGGGAGTAAAGTTAATAGCTCATGAAAGGGATTTAAGGGAATATGGACCAAGTGTCGGACAACATACATTACCATTCGAACAAAAAAATATTTTGATAAAAGAAGATTCTTATGTCGGTGTTGGAGCGATTGTACTGCCAGGTGTAACGATAGGAAAAGGAGCGGTAATTGGTGCCGGTGCTGTCGTTACAAAAGATATACCGGATTATTCGGTAGCAGTAGGAATGCCGGCTAAAGTGATTAAAACATTTGAGAAGTAAGGGTGTGTGTGGGAGAGTGGGAGAAGGTTTGATAGTGTGAAAGGATTTAAATGAATATAAAAATGTTAAATAGAGATTTTACGGTATCTATTTATAAAGAACTTATTGGTAGACTTATTGTTGCCGGTTACAGTTTTCAAACCTATCACGATTTTACAGAACACTCCGAAGAAAAAGTGATCCTCCTCCGCCACGATGTAGACGCCAGAAAAGAGCACTCCCTACAGTTTGCAAAAATTCAGCACGAAATGGGCATCGTGGGAACATACTATTTCCGGATGGTCCCGGAGTCGTTCGATGAAGGGGTAATTCGGGAAATTGCTTCTATGGGTCACGAAATCGGCTACCACTACGAAGATATGGACTTCGCCAGAGGGGATGTGGACAAGGCATACGGCCTGGCTAAAAAACATCTTGCACAGCTACGTGAGGTAGCAGAAATAAAAACCATTTGTATGCACGGCAGTCCGCGGTCACCCTATGACAACAAAGAGGTCTGGAATAAGTACGACTACCACGAGCTGGGAATTATTGCAGAGCCTTATTTCGACCTCGATTTTTCGAAGGTGCTGTATTTGACGGATACCGGAAGGCGGTGGGATGGGGATAAGGTGAGTATCAGGGACAAGGTGCAGGGTGCTGGGCGCAAGGCGCATGGGGGAAATTCTCAAGTCTCAGGACTTATGACTCACGTCTATGCTTCTACTCAAGATATTATCGAAGCCTGTAATGCCGGTAGACTGCCCGATCAGATTATGATGAATTTTCATCCGCAAAGGTGGACGAATGATCCTTTGAAGTGGACGCAGGAGTTGGTTTGGCAGAATGTGAAGAATGTGGTGAAAAGAGGGTTGGTGAAGTTTAGAGGTTGAGAATTTACAGTGATCAGTGGCAACAGTTTGGCAGTGTGTCATTATCAGT
>LKNA01000033.1 GCA_001564065.1 Chitinophagaceae bacterium T5-Br10_B2g13 | reverse complement strand
TTTGTTGACTGTACTGCCCTTTTTAATTTGTCTGTATAATTCATATCTGCTTTTGATTCTAAACTTTTGGAAGATAATAATTAAAAGCCTAAGATTGAGACCGTATTCAAACAACCCAAAATTATTACCCATTGACAGATGAGCTGGTTTGAAGATTGGTTTGACAGCCCTTTATACGAAAAACTTTACTCCAACAGGGATGAAAATGAAGCCGCGCTGTTAGCCGATCTGATTGAGAAGGTAATTCCCGTTCGCCGATTTAAAAACATTCTTGACCTTGGATGCGGACGAGGCCGGCATTCAATCACACTTGCACAAAGAGGGTACAACGTAACCGGAATTGATCTCTCAAAGAAAGCAGTAGCTAAAGCAAAACGAATTGCCGACCAACGTAACCTCAAAAATGTAGAATTCTTTGTCCGGGATATGAGAAGTCCGATACCTAAACAGTTTGATGCAATTGTCAACCTGTTTACAACCTTCGGATATTTTCTGGAGGATGAAGAAAATGAAAAAGTGTTGAGAAACAGTGAAAAAATGTTAAAAAGTGGGGGTGTCCTGTTTATTGATTACCTCAATCCGGAGTATGTATCTCAAAATATCGTCCCGTCAGAAAGCGGAGTCTATGAAAATATCAATTACCATATTATCCGAAAAATAGAAGATGGCATGGTTTTCAAAACCATACAGTTTTCGGGAAGCACATTGGATAAACCTGTTAAATACAGAGAGAGAGTAAAACTATACGGACCGGACTGGTTTAAAGAAAAACTCAGTAAAATCGGATATCAGGTCGAAAAAACTTATGGTGATTATAGAGGAGCGCCATTTACATCAGATTCGTCGCGCATGATCATTATTTCTAAGTTACAGTGATCTCTTTAAAGAACAGTATCCTTAAAAACCTCTTCCACTCCGTGAGGCGGCCGTTCCAAGGTCCAGGTTTCAAAGTAAAATTTCCGCTCTGAGCGTATCCTCTTTCCATTGATACTATAAAATCGAAACCGATCAGATACCATCTTTTTAAACTGTTCAAAGAATGGCAGATAGATATTCTTTTTTGAGAAGAGATGAAGATCGTAACCGTTGTGGGCAGGCTCTTTGTAGAGAACCAGATCATCACTTTTCAAAACATTGGCGAGACCGGATTTTTTATGCCCTACATTACTGTCTTTTTCCAGCTTTAAATCCTGATCTAACCAGTGATTACTCTCACCTTTCGACAATATAATTGGCTCCCCTATTTCAGACTCTTCAACAGCTTCATTCAATGAAATCGAAGCTTCTCCAAGGAACGCCTGATACTCATTAAGTGCCTCAGCAAAAGAGTTCAGCCATTCATCATAGTTTAACAGACAGTTCAGTCCAAATTCATTTTTGCTCAGCACCGTACCTGAAAAATAGAACTTGGAGTAGGTGGGGTCGGGTTTTAAAAAATCTTCGATACTTCCGGACACTTCCTGAGTATCCCGATCAAGTTGCCGCTCTCTCAGCTGGTCGAGACGAATATCATGTTCAAATATCAGTTTAAATAGATCTGTCATTTTTATCCGATAAGTTCTGGATTTTGGGATATCAACAAATAAAAAACCCCGACAATTTCTCATCGGGGTTTTAAAAGCTTAAACGATAGTTGATTAAATCATTGTCGCAATAACGAGAGCAACAACAGCCATCAACTTAATCAGAATGTTCAGAGAAGGGCCAGAGGTGTCTTTAAATGGATCACCTACAGTATCACCAACTACAGCCGCTTTGTGAGCTTCTGAACCTTTTCCATACGATTTACCATCAATATCAACTCCCTCTTCAATCATCTTCTTGGCGTTATCCCAGGCACCACCAGCATTGGATTGAAATAGTGCAAGAAGAACACCCGAAGCGGTAACACCGGCAAGCAGTCCGCCAAGCATTAACGGTCCGCCTAAGAAACCGAAAAGAACCGGCACGATAACAGCAAGGAGTCCCGGAGCGATCATCTCACGGATTGAAGCTTGAGTAGAAATAGCCACACATTTTTCATATTCGGCTTTTCCGTCTGCAGCATCAAAAAGGGCACGGTCATCATCACTCCAGTCAGCAAGCAGCTTTCCTTCGTTTCTTCGCATAGCATCCAGTGCTTTGGTTAGCTCCGGAATATCACGGAACTGACGTCGAACCTCTTCAATCATACTCATAGCCGCACGGCCAACAGCCTGCATGGAAAGAGCCGAGAAAAGATATGGAAGCATTGCTCCAACAAAGAGAGCAGCCATTACACTTGGCGCTGTAATATCAATCGCTGAAATAATACTGTCAGGATTTGTTGTGTTGTATGCAGTGATAAATGCTGCAAACAGAGCCAACGCTGTTAAAGCTGCAGATCCAATCGCAAAACCTTTACCAATCGCTGCTGTTGTATTACCAACCGCATCCAGTTTGTCAGTTCGTTCTCGCACTTCGGGCGGAAGCTCAGACATTTCTGCAATACCTCCGGCATTGTCAGAAATCGGCCCGTAAGCATCAACAGCCAACTGTATACCGGTATTTGAAAGCATACCTACAGCGGCAATCGCAATTCCGTAGAGACCGGCAAAGTGATACGCACCTAAAATAGCAACGGCAATAATGATAATTGGAATTGCAGTAGAGATCATACCAACCCCAACACCCGCAATAATATTTGTTGCAGCACCTGTTACAGACTGCTTAACAATAGACCAAACCGGTTTTGTATATGTTCCGGTATAGTGCTCTGTTATAAGCCCGATCAACAAACCTGCGGCAAGGCCAAATATCGTAGCCCAGAAAACACCCATTGCTGTATATGTAATTCCGCCAAACTCCCATGACTCCGGAAGTATCCAGTTTATAATCAGGAAAGATGCAATCAGCATGATGGCAGCAGAAACAAATTCACCCAGATTTAATGCTTTCTGGGGATTTCCTCCCTCTTTCACTCTAACAAAGAATGTTCCGATAATCGAAGTTACAATTCCCACACCGGCTAAAACTAACGGTAACAGAACGGCATTTAATCCGGAAAATTCGTTGGTTGTTTCAAAGCCTGCAAGCCCCATAAATGCAGCACCCAGTACCATTGTACCAATGATAGATCCAACATAGGATTCAAAAAGGTCGGCACCCATACCTGCAACATCACCCACATTATCACCCACATTATCCGCAATGGTAGCGGGGTTCAGCGGATGATCTTCGGGAATACCTGCTTCAACTTTACCTACAAGATCGGCACCAACATCAGCCGCCTTTGTATAAATACCTCCACCAACACGAGCAAAAAGAGCAATGGATGAAGCTCCAAAAGAGAAACTTGTAATAACGGTAAGTACCTGCTGTACGTTATTTATCTCCGTTCCGAATAAATTTGTATAAAGGAGAAAGAGCAAGCCTAAACCTAAAACTCCAAGACCAACTACACCAAGCCCCATAACAGAACCGCCGTTAAAGGCAACATTCAATCCCTGCCCTAAACTGGTTCTGGCGGCATTGGTTGTTCTTACGTTGGCTTTGGTGGCAACACGCATCCCGATAAAACCTGCAAGGCCGGAACACAATGCTCCAACTATAAATGACACTGCAACAAGCCATGAAGAATTTTCTGCACTGGCTCCCTGAAGCCCTAAAAGAATTGCGACGATAATTACAAAAATACTGAGGACCCGATATTCAGCCTTGAGGAATGCCATTGCACCACGGGCAATATTTTGACTGATGCGTTCCATTTTTTCGGTTCCAACATCCTGATTGGCTACCCATTTTGCACGGATATAAGTAAACAGTAATGCCAGTACCCCGGCAAGCGGAATAAGGTAGATTATTGTGTTAAGCATGATGATTATTTTGATTATGTTTAGCGATAAATAACGCTCTGTAGTTAGTTATACTCATTCATTGCGGTATCAATACCACCACGAATAAACGTTAAAATTGCATCTGATGCAAGATCAATTGCTTTGTCAATCAAATCTCGCTCTTCTGCTGTAAACTTTTGCAACACATAATCTGCCTGTCTCCCTCTTGGAAAATTATTTCCTATTCCGACTCTCAATCTCGGAAATGACTTTGTCTGTAGTTTTTCAATAATATCCGAAATGCCGTTATGCCCTCCGGCACTCCCTCCCGGTCTTAATCTAATCCGTCCAACTTCCAGGTTGATATCGTCGTAACAAACCAAACACTCTGATTTTCTGATGTTTGATTCAGCCAGTGCTTTAGTTATGGCTCTTCCGCTTCTGTTCATATAAGTGGTGGGCTTGATCAGAACTACGGGTTGTCCCTTAAAACGGCCTTCACCTCTGTGGTAAAGGCCGTTATCGGGATCAAATTGGATAGACAGTTTTTCAGCGAGGTTGTCTAATACCTCATAGCCTACATTATGGCGAGATCCTTCGTACTCTGCACCGGGATTACCCAGGCCAACAATCAACGCCATAATATAATAACTGTGTTATTCTTCTTTCTTCTCTTCGTCTTCCGGTGCTTCTTCCCCTTCAGGAGCTTCTTCACCCTCAACAAGTTCTTCAGCCTCTTCGCCTTCAAGAAGTTCTTCTTCGTCAGGCTCGATAGAGGTTGTAAACAGAGCTTCAGATTTTGGAGGTGCAATGGTTACAATCGTTCGACGCGGATCATCCAGCGGATCGATTCCTTCCATATCCAGCTCACTCACATGCAGTGAGTCACCGATTCCAAGTTCTGAGATGTCCATCTCAAATTCTGCAGGGATTTTGTCCGGCATTACCTTCACACGAACAATACGCATGGTTTGGAATACACGACCACCGCCATCTCGTACACCGATCGCTGTTCCTGTAAGACGGATTGGAATTTTCAGTTTCACACGCTGTGTTTCGTCCAACACATAGAAGTCTGCATGCAGAACCCGATCGGTAACGGGATCAAACTCAACATTTTTAAGAAGAGTGTTGTAAGTCTCACCATCAACCGTCAACTCTTGCAGCTTGGTTTGTGATGATGAAAGAATCTTTTCGATATCCACTTCCGAAATGGAAAAGTGAATGTTCTCTTCTACTTTAGGACCGTAAAGAACTGCAGGTACTCTCAGCTCATCTCTTAATTGAGCTACTGATTTTTTCCCTAAATCTCTTTTCTTGCCTTCCAGTTTATATATTTCCGGTTGCTTCATGGTTTTTTAAATTATTGATTAATCATCAAAAAGTGCACTGATAGTATCATTTGTATGAATCCGCTGTATTGCTTCAGCAAAAATACCGGCTACACTCAATACTTTTATTTTATCAGACGGTTTCCGCAATGGCACCGTGTCTGTTACTAACAACTGATCGATGGGTGAATCTTCTATTCGCTGGTATGCAGGACCCGACAAAATCGGATGCGTACATGTTGTAACAATATTCAACGCGCCTCTCTCCTTCAGAGCAACAGCAGCATTGGTAATTGTCCCGGCAGTATCGATCAGATCATCTACAATCAAAACGTTCTTGCCTTCCACTTCACCGATAATATTCATCACCTCAGCTACATTCTGCTTCGGTCTTCGCTTATCGATAAAAGCGAGACTGGCTCCTAACTTTTTAGAGTAGGCACGCGCCATCTTCAAACTGCCCACATCGGGTGCCACTACAACCAAATTATCTATCGGGTTTTCCGTAAAGTGCTCAATAAAAATCCGGCTTGCGTAGAGATGATCCAGAGGTATATCAAAGAATCCCTGAATCTGTGATGCATGAAGATCCATTGTTAAAATCCGATCTGCGCCGGCCTCTACCAGCAAGTTCGCCATCATCTTTGAGGCGATGGAAACTCTTGGCTGATCTTTCCGGTCCTGGCGAGCATAACCAAAATATGGAATAACCGCCGTAACCCGTTTTACAGAAGCTCGCTTTGCAGCATCGAGCAAGAGCAGTAACTCAATAATATTATCACCCGGTGGAGGAGTAGACTGAATTACAAAGATATCTTCTCCCCTTATACTCTGCTCGTACTTCACATATAATTCGCCATCCGAAAAAGATTTGATCGTTAACTCGCCCAAATCAGTGCCGTAATTTTCTGCAATGGCCCTGGCCAGCGCAAGATTACTTCGACCGGCAAATATAGCTAATGGCGTATCCAACGGATTGACAGGTATAGGTTTATAAAAAAGAAAAAGGAGTACCTCTTTGGCATCCTTTTACAATGTCGTGTTGCCCGGGGAGGATTCGAACCCCCACTGACTGGACCAAAACCAGCTGTCCTGCCATTAGACGACCGGGCAATTCATCGAATTGACAGAATTCAAAGATAGAAACAAGATTTTTATGTGTCAAGAATTAATTACACTTTTAAACACCTCGCATTTATGACAGTTTCTCTCCTTGCAGAATCTTTTATACTGATGGGCAAGCCCCATTTTATTCAAGCCTTTCCCAAGTTCAAAGCCGGACTTTTCGAACGGCTGACGCACCTCTTTGGGCAGATTTGTAACTGATTTCTCCCAAATATTATACGCCTTTGAGCAGAGGTGACGGGCATGAAACAGATCACCAATGAGATAGATGGACGGCAGGAAAACGGTTTTGTGTATTATTTCCATTCGGGAACTGCCGGGTAATTCTGAATCGGATAGCGCACCAGTTAACATCCCCCAGGAGTTAACCCCTGATTTTAGAAATGTGCTAAAACCGGTATCAATAATTTGGTAGTGTAATGCAGCCGCTTGACGCACTCTGTTTTTCGGCTGACTCCCCGGCCTCATCCCTGAAAAGCTCCAGTTATATTTATCAACCGTCGGTTTGCTGAAAGCGAGTTCCATCACCTCATTAATAAACTCCTCTTTTCCTGCTTTCGCGCTAATTATTTCACTCAGATCCATCAGTAATCTTTTCATTGAGTTTCGATTGGATGGAATACCCAGAGCACTGTACAGCTGTAGCAAAAATGTTTTCATCCAGGCCTCTGATGGAATCAAACCCGGATCATAACCGCTCATCAACTCGTCAACTTTATAATTAAAATACTCTCTGTGCGCCCTCTCAACCTGAACTTCAAAGGCCCTTTGATTTATTTGAGTAATATTATCGGCGCAAGGCAAAGTTTCTATCTCTTTTTCTTTCAGGAGCTTGTAGAGCGGCTTATCCAGTAAGGAGCTTAATTTTAACAGTGGCGGCCTGTAGCCGTCTGAAGTTGTTGCAGCTCCTCCGCTTCCGTCCAGTACCACATGGAGAATAACTTTATTGAATTCAGGATCTTCTTGATGGCCATGTTCGAGCCACTCCTTTTCCCGATTGTGGATCTCAACTGCACCATGGAATTCAAGCCCATCAATTATAACACAGGCATTTAAAAAATCCGGACCTGCACCACTGTTTCTGCGGCCGGGTTCGAGAATTTGCACACTGCTGCCACCCGACGTTCTGAGATTACTCAAATCGAACTCCAGGTTCTCCCAAACCCACTGAAGCAGTGATTCGCTGTATCTCGCTTTCATTTTACCGAGGCAAATTCAGTTCCAATTCATCCAGGGTAAGTGATTCCGTAGCTTTATAGAGATCAGGAATCGGATCTTTAAAGGTATTGCCCCATTCGCCTTTTAAATATTCCAGGCGAGCCATACCTGTTTCAGTGAACTGTTCTCTTCTGGATTTTGCAGATCCTATTGCTGATCTGGATTTTTCTTTGGCTGCATCAAAAACTGCCAGCATTTCGGTTCTCTTGCTCCCCATTAAAAAACCTGCAATCATTCCGCCGGCGAATGTTCCACCTGCTAAAATTGATTGTTTAACCAAATTATTCATAATACTCCCTGTTGTCATTTGAATTTACGATATCACTACTTGTATATAGTATACTAAATTGGATACTTTCTATGTAATTTCAGAATACTTATTTAATCCCATGATCCTATCAGACCGCAACAGAATAGACCGAACCGCAAGACGAATGGCCTACCAGATTGTTGAAGAAGCTCACGGCAAGCAGATTCAACTGATTGGACTGAACGAGCGCGGTTTTGCTCTTGCTAAAATGCTCAGCCATTTTATTGAAAAAGGCTCGGATTCACCTGTTCATACTCAACAGCTTTGGGCTCATACAGATGATTCGTTTTCCCTTTCTCAACCTGTAAACGAAAATACCGTTATGGTCATTGTAGATGATGTGATTTTCAGTGGTGAAACGATTCTTAAAGGACTCGATAAAATCTCAGAAAGAGAACGGTTTGATAAGATATTTGTTTCTGTGCTTGTAGATCGCGGACATCGAAAATACCCTATTGAGGCAGCTGTAATTGGAATGAATGTTCCCACTAAACTAAATGAACAGATAACAGTCCGTTTACAAGATGAGTCACCTTACTCTATTGAGTTAAGCGAAAATTAAAATAACTAACAAACCTACACAGAGACAAAACAATGAAAAATATACTCGTATTTACACTTGCTTTTTTCACCACATTTTTAACGGCAAATGCACAGGAGATGGCCGTACCCGACACTCTTAACGGGTGGGATGTCGGCTGGGTAGCCGGATTAAACGGTTCTCAGGCAGCTTACTCTAATTGGTCGCAAGGTGGAATTAACAATCTGGCTTTTACCGGAAATTCTGCATTTACCGCCACCTACAAGAAGCAACGGTTTTCATACATCTTCGCATTAAATACCCGGTACGGCCAAACAAAAATAGAAGGTGAGGGGGTCCGAAAAACTGACGACAGGCTCTCAGTAAGAAATCGTTTTCTATATGACCTCGGTGACGAAAGAGACGGAGATTTTAAACTATTTGGTAATATTAACTTCAGAACTCAGTTTGGTGAAGGTTTTGAGTACGGTGCAGAAAGTGACGGTAGCGACAGGCTAATCTCAAACTTCTTTGCTCCGGCCTATTTTACACAGAATGCAGGTATGGCATATGTACCCACTGAAAATTTCTCCCTTGAAGCAGGTTTCGGTTTACAGCAGACCATTGTAAGCGATAGCGCCGTCCGCCAGAATAATCGCTATGGCGTTCCTGAAGGAGATAACCTCAGGAATGAAGCCGGTTTAACATTTGCCGTTGCATATCAGCGATCAATCGGAACAAACCTAAACCTGGCCTCTTCTCTGGAAACATTCACTAATTTAAATAAAGCTGTTAGCAGTACCGACGTTTATGTTACCAATCAGTTTACCGGAAAAATTAATGATTTTATGAATGCATCCCTCAGGCTTGATTTCATTTATGATGATGATTTCTCAAAAGAGCTGCAGGTAGCACAGGTTCTATCCGTAGGAGTTTCATTTATCCTCATTTAATGTGAATTCATTATATCAAAACTGATGAGGGGTTTGACTCATTCTCCCTAAAGAGGTAGTAAAAAAAGTTACAAGTAAACAATAAGCCCAATAAATATGGCCACGAAAACACTAAGATTTCATGCCTGCGTGCATAAACACTTCGGCGCATAGAAACGAAGCCTATAAAACTGATTTTATTTGACTTCGTGTTCCCTCGTGCCTTAGCGTCTTCGTGGTAAAAAATTACAGATAAAGAACTTTGAATCAATTCACCCCTTATCTCCCACTTTTAGAACAAGCGCTGCGCAAATTGGACGCGTGGCGCACTCTATATGGTGAACAGAGTGAGACGGTTGATCTGGAGCAGATCGAGCCGATTCTCGATAAATTGGAGCAACGCCTCGAGGGCAACTACCCATTCCATCACCCCTCCTATGCGGGGCAGATGCTCAAACCGCCGCACCCTGTCGCCTGGTTGGCGTATGCACTTACCGCTACCATAAATCCCAATAACCACGCCCTCGACGGTGGGCCGCCAACCTCCGAAATGGAGAAAGAAGCCGTTAAAGAGCTCGCAAAAATGGTGGGGTACGGCGACACCTATTTAGGCCATCTTACATCCGGCGGTACCATTGCCAACCTCGAAGCTCTGTTTGTAGCGCGGGAGATTCATCCGGAACAAGCGATTGCGGCAACGGCAAATTCACATTATACGCACAGACGAATGTGCCACGTGTTGAACACTAAATTCCTGGAAATACCGGTTGATATAAACGACACCCCCGATTTCGAATTTATTGAAAATCACGCCGACGAAATTGGCACAATCGTGGTAACTATGGGCACAACGGGACTGGGAACCACCGAACCACTTTCTAAAATCCTCGATATCGCCAGAAAACATTCCATTCGGATTCATGTTGATGCAGCTTATGGAGGATTTTTCTCATTGATCAAAAATGCACTCCCAAAAACAGAAGAGTGGCAGCTTTTAAGCGAGGCCGACAGTATTGTGATTGATCCGCATAAGCACGGACTGCAGCCTTATGGATGTGGAAGTATTTTATATAAGGACCCTTCAGTGGGAAAATATTACAAGCACGATTCGCCCTACACCTACTTTACGTCAGAAGATCTTCACCTGGGGGAAATCAGTCTCGAGTGCTCGCGCGCCGGGGCCGCTGCCGCTGCCTTCTGGGCTACCCTACAGATGCTACCTCTTACAGAGTCCGGGCTTGGATCCGTGCTTAAGAAAGCACGAAAAGCCACTTTGCAGTTCGCAGACATTTTAAAGAATAGCAACTCTTTTCAGCTTTACCAGGAGCCGGATCTGGACATCGTTGGTTACTTTCGCATTCCGGAAAAAGCCACAACGTCTGAAATTAACAAGCTGAGTCTTTCCACATTTGAAAAAGGGATGAACCGTGAGGACCCATCCGAAAGCTATCACCTTAGCTTGTTCAAAATTCCGGCTGACCGGTTTACGGCTCGCTTTCCAAATTACCAAGCAGATACTGAAACCGTTCAAATACTGCGAAGTGTATTTATGAAAGAGGAGCACCAACTGTTTGTGGATGAACTTGCAGAAAGGATTGGAATTTGATCACTTAAAAATTATCAAAATAAAGTGCCATCTAACTGCGAAAGATCTAAATAATATCAGTTCGATATAAAAGCATTGAATTTGGCAATATTTAGAAGTCCCCGCCTTTTCAAGGAGGGGCTCCGAGCAAAGCGATTCCCACGAAGTGATTTAGGGGTGGTTGATTCAAGTTAATAAGTTCATTTATTAAATATAAATCTGCATTAAAATCTGAAATCTACCTTGTTTTCTTTATGAAAAACGGAGGGAGACACTTCTCAGAAATTCTTATACCGAACTCACATTTAATTATTTAATTTGAATTTCAATCAACAAGATTTAATTCAATCAACCTTATAGCCGCCTCGGGGTGATTTTGAGTCGAATAGACTTTACCGTCATCAGCAGAAATTGAAACGCTGAAATGATCCAGCTGAAAGCCTTCAATAAAGTTGAGGTCCCAATCAAATACATGTAGAATCGACCCGTTTCCGGCACCTTCGTCTCCGTAATTATTACCTGAATAGAGTGCATATATATAATTCTGATCTGAAGCAGCACTTACGTAAGAAACAATAGCATCATTCTGAAAAACAAATTCAGAACCAACATAACTTACTCTGGGAACATCGTGTTCATCACTGCTGACTGTACGCAATAACTCTCCATCCAATCCATACAATTCAATTCGTTTAGCATAACTTGAGAAAAGTGCTAAACGGTCCATCCCTGAATGGTATACGGACTGAGATCTCCAGGCTGCGGCCAAATGTAGTTTCCCAAACTGATCACCCAGTGATGTCAACTCCCCGAAACTCTCACTCCTTGTTAACTCAAAATCTCTTTTCTCATATATTTCAAATTTTGATTCTGGCAAAATTCCTGTTACAAGAAAAAAATCTTCTGAAATTGAATATATATTGGTAGGCATTCCGCTAGTCCGGAAAGAGTATTCATTCGATTCAATTTCAAATTGGTTGTTTATTCTTACAAGTTTACGGCCACCGGTATCATAAACGAATATTCCTCTACCGTTATTCTGAGGAAAAATTTGGTCAGGCGCCAGGAATTCACCTCCACCCCTACCTTCTCTTCCTAACTCCTTAAACAGATGTAGGTCATTCGCTTCATCAATTCTGAATATCCAAACAGAAGGTATATTTGATCTATCCGTAACATAGAGCTTGTCACCTTCTCTTACTGTTTTAAATGGAAAAATAACCTGATCATCAAGTAAAACAGATGATTCCAAATTTTGTAATTCAATTTCACCAAATGGGCTTTCTTCTTGATGATCAACACAAGAGATAAATAGTGAGAGTATGAAAACTGTAATCGCGATAAAGACTGGTATCCTGAACATAGAATAAATTTAAAACCTTACATTAATAAAAGGGCAGATTTTAAGTAAATAAACCTATACCTGCCCTCAATTTAAAAAGATAATTTTAAGCCTCACATCCCTAAGGTATCTCACCTACCTCCTCATCTTCTTCTTCACACTCCTCAGCTTCTTCAGCTGTTCGATTCCTCTGACCCCACCGCATTTCGGAATAAGCAACGCAATATTGCCATGACTCAGCACTAACACAAGAACCTTCACAATCACTACCGGAGATAGTGGAGAGAGATGAGTTGCTTACAAATATAGGGCCCTCTGATACTTCATTACTTTGTAAAGCCACCGGCAAACAGCAGCACTAAAAATATTATTATAATTTTGTTTATATGCTTAGTCATGATAATAAATGATTTAGTTAATGGTGAAACGATAGAGTATCTATTATTTTTTTTTGCAAATATTTTTCTGCTTTTAAACGTAAGCCATGTAAAAACAAACCAATTATCATCAAATTATTAAAACCTCCTCGCCAACACTGCCGTTTCTCTGAAAACTTTTTTACTCCCGTTGGAGCCGTTATACGCCTCCACGTAAACAATGTAGATTCCAATACGATTTCTCTGCCCGTCATCAGTGCGTCCATCCCATATCAGGAAACCATCTAAGCCGGCAGAATAATTGTTTGCAAGATTTCGAACCAATCGGCCATAACGATCGTAAATTCGAACTTTCAACAGGTAATCAGGGTCGTCAAACTGATAGTTGATAAACAGGTTGTCATCTACTCCATCATCATCCGGTGAAAAGGGGTTTGGTGTTAATGAAATCCCTTCAGACTCACCATCGATTTCCGGTAACTGATATAGACTATTTTGCCCCATTGGTGTTCCACCGATTACATTTGTACTGGAACCCCAGTTTGAGGGATCGTTGGGCTCAAAATCCGGACTGATCCGTTCAAGAGAAATTCCCTGTGTTGTAATCAGGTTTGGGTTATGCCACTCCGGACTGTAATCCACTTTGTCAATGACCATCCTCGTACTGTCGGCCAGGTAGACCGATCTTCCTGATAATGTTAAGCTCAGACTGGTCCGATCTGCCCTCAGCCCAAAAGGATTAACCTCTTCAGAAAGACCAAAAGCCGTTCCGGTTCTGCTTTCCGATAACAACAGATCCTCCGGTTCCGGGTAGAAAAGAGCATATCCATTTGCAGGGATCCATTTTTGTGAAGTTGAAACAGGGTCTATTCTTGCAATATTATTGTTGCCATCCGGTTGATCGTGCAGAAAAACTCCCTCCAGTGATATCGCGTAGGGTTGCCTGTTGTAAATCTCCAGATATTCAGATTGATCGGGCGCTCCATCACTTCCACCCGAAAGTGGCTGATACATAATCTCATTGATAATCAAATCTCCTTCTGTTACCGGCTGCGCAATCTCAACTTCATCAACCGTAGTGTTGCCTTTAAAATCTGACAAGTTCTCTACTTTAAGAATATTCTCTTCGCCCGGAACCACCACTCCTGCTCCAAGTGTGATTCGGTTTGCGTTCCCTTTTTCGTAATCAATTACATCTGCCTCCACACCATTGATCAAAAACCTTGTTGAAGTGGCGGTTTGATCTGAAGTGAAGCCCGAAAATTGTGCCTGTTCATAACCGGATAAGTCGACAAATTTATTTAAAACGATCTCAAGGGAATCCGGATGACTCAGATTTGCGAACAGAATTTCAGGAGGTGTTAAATCCACTTCGAACCGACTATTCTGTTCAGCCGGTGTAGACCCGCTCTCTGCGGCGCTGTCTCTCCAGTTAAAGGGATCAATTGAAAGTGCCTCCGGATCTCTCCTCTCTAAAGAAACACCCGGGGTATGACTGCCCCAATCCGGAGTGTAAGCCAGACTGTCCATCGTAACTCCATCCCGGTCTCTCAACCCCACACTGCTGCCGGTATTACTTAAACCGGGAAAACCCAACAGATAAATAATCTGATCTGAACGATCAGCAAAACTAACCTCATCGGTCAACACAAGAAAACTATTCGGCCTTAAAACAGTATTCTGTGGCAAAATTGTACTGTTTGATCCGGCAAAAAACTGCCCACCGCTCAGATCGATCGTTTTATCGGTTTTATTGAAAATTTCTACAAATTCCGGACTTCCTGCGCTTTCTCTACGGTACAGAATTTCATTGATCACCAGATCCCCCGGGGAAACATTATCAAATTCCAGGAATTCCAGAGTTTCGGAAGTTTGAAGCATCGGATTTCCAAACAGATCCGTCACTCCATCAACGGTAATTGTGTACTCTCTGCCGTTTTGAAACTGCTGTTGCAGAAGTATGAAAACCTCACTCCGGTCTACATTAATCTCCCGGATGCCAAGTGCAGGACTGAAGCTGTAATTACTGTGATTTCCGGCGCTTTGCGGATCTACCGTCTTGTTGAACTGTAAGTAGAAACCACGATTTTCAAACAGACTGATTTCACTCAGAACGGGGCTGTCCGTATCGGGCTGAACCTGATTTTGTTCAGCCGGTGTGCCCAGCAAGACGGCCGGCGACTCAGCCCAGTTTTCAGCATAAACGGAAGCCACATTCGGAGATTTACGTTCCAGCGCAATTCCTCTTCCTCCCCAAACCGACGGAATATATTCCAGCGAATCTGCCAGTTCACCGGAAGCATCAAATATGCGGATCTGCTCCGGCAGAGTTGTTGGGAACCCCGGGAAATTCGCCATCTCAACAGCATTTAAATCCCCAAAAACATTTTCCAGTGCCTCAGAGTTATCTGTTAGCACCAGGTAATCCCGTGGCCCAATTGTTACTGAGCCGGTGGATATGGTACCCCCAGGCCTTGTAGAGATCTCCTTTCGCAGCAGCTTCCAGTTACTCAGGTTCAAATATTTATCACTTACGTTGTACAGTTCAACATATGCAGGATAATCCGTCGGGGGATTGTACATAAACTCATTGATTACAATATCTCCGGAACTGTAGGTGTCGTAAATAGTAAATCTGAACTCCTCCCCGTCATTGATTGTCCATCCCGGCAGACTCCGAATTAACCCTGTTCGAACTGTTTTTTCTCCCGATTCCGGTGGCTCAGCAAACTGAAAACTCACAATATTTGGGTCAGTTAATGCAACGGAGGCCGGCCTGATACCATCCATTTCAAACTTTGCAGGGATCATATCATCAGGATTAACATCAGAGTTAAATATGAGGAATATGTCTCTGTTAGAGCTCACTTGTATTCCGGTAACAGTGAACGGGTATTCACTCTCTGCGAGATTTTCACTTCCCGGAGTACCAAAAAGTTCAGCCGGTGATTCGGCCCAGTTCTCACTGTAAATTGAGGGAAAATCCGGGCGCCTTCTCTCCAGCGCCACACCGCGGCCGCCCCATTCGGAAATGGTGTACCTAAGTGAGTCAGCTGTAACACCCGAGCTGTCCACCAAACGAATTTCATCTCCCACTTGCCTGCCAAAATCAGGAAAAAGTAACATCTCAACATGATTCAACTCACCGTAAATAAACTCAAGTGTAGCTGTATCAGATGTGATAACAATAAACTCTCCTGGCTGTAGAAGTATATCCTCACTGAAAATTACACCGCCAATGTCGTTGGCACCATCTCTTCTCAGCAACTCCCAGTCCTGAAGGTTCACGGCTTCTTCTCCGCTGTTATACAACTCTACATATGGTACAAATTCCGAAGGCGGATCTACCATAAACTCATTGATAACAACAATTGATTGTGCATATCCATGATTGACAGGTAGCAGTATAAAACCGGCCAAACACAGAAATTCAGCTATTTTGCGTAGAATTGTCCCCATATCAATTCCTTTTTCTCTCTGTTTTTTTACTGCAGTAGGTTGAATTTACATTTTGAAAATGATCACCGCAAGAGATTCTATGTTTCGAATCATCGGCAAATACAATACTTTAGCTTACTGAAATTCAAAATCAGGATATAATGAGTAAACGAATCCCTTTCCGTATTAAAAATTTAAACTACGGCCTTGCTGAGGCACGGGGGTTACTCCATATTGGAGAGGATGAGCTTATTCTGGAGCTTGAAAGCCAGGATACAGTTGTTGGCCTGATCAAGTCCGATTTGAAAGAGATTACAATTCCATTCGGGGATATTGAGGAGATAAACTACAAACCGGGATGGATTGGTGCCAAAATTGAAATAGTAGGTAAGTCGATGAAGGTGATGAACGATCTGCCTGGATCAGATCACGGCACTGCCAAACTACACATTCGGCGCAGGGATAAAAAAATAGCCGAACGAGTACTGAGTCACGCCCGGCTTGAACTTTCTGAGTATAAACTTAACCAGATTGAAGGGTAAAGCTCGCTGCTACTTAGCAAAAATCTGACTTTCATCTCTAAAGGCTTTAAACTCCAGCGCATTCCCGCTCGGGTCAAGAAAAAACATCGTAGCCTGCTCACCGGGCTTCCCCTCAAAGCGAACATAAGGATCAATTACAAAATCGATTTCGTGTTCCTTTAAACGATCGGCGAGCTTGTGAAATTCATCCCAATCCAATATAACCCCAAAATGTTTGGCCGGCACAGCATGACCGTCCACTTCGTTTGAGGCCGATTTACCGGCATCTCCCGGACTTACGTGGGCAACCACCTGATGGCCCCAAAAGTCGAAGTCGATCCACTTATCCGAACTGCGACCTGTTTTACAGCCAAGAAGGTCTCTGTAAAATTTCATGGTTTTTTCTAACTCCTTTACGGGAAAAGCAAGATGAAAACGGGGAATTTTAGTGTCTGACATATTTTTTAAATCAATTTTATTGAACGGTTGAAGTTTTATCGAAAATACCCTCACCATCTATGACCTGCAAAACCAATCCTCAACTTAGGAGTTTAGTATCGATTGATTTGCCTAATTAAGCCTATCCTCAAGATCACTCAAAAAGCGCTCAATTCGCTTGGCATTCACGCCCACATCACTTCGTCCAATTCTGGATTTGGAACGCATATCCACGCGGGTTCCCTCATCAGTTTCTGTAAACCTCAATACCACATCATCTTTAAATCCAAACCAGGCCAGCTTTTCCGTAGCCTCAATTCTCCCCTCCTGACGATTGATGGCCACCAGCTCCCAACGCCTGTTCACGATCAGCATCACTGCTTCATCCATTACATGCTGCAAATTTTCGCTGAGCAAAAGTGGCTCAATTTCCGGGTAAGCCTCTCGCTGAGCTTCTGCAGTCTCTTCGCCAGAATACTCCGGTGGGTTGGGTGCATCCGATCGTAATCTAACCATCGCAACAAACTCAGGAGGAGCTTCCAGGTCTGTAGTAATATCATGAATTGGAGGGACCGATTGTGCTCTCTGCTGCCAGTAGAGGGCTGTGCCAGAAGCGGCTCCCGACAATATCAATACGATGACCAGGTACGAAACAGCTTTGAATCCGGATTTTCGTAAAAACCAAAGCGACAGAATACTTACTGCAAATATTCCGATTGAGGCGTAGGCAGCATATCTTAACAGAGTAAAACCGGTGCCTAGCTCCCAGATATTCCACTGATACCCATAACCGGACATCAAAAAGATTAAAGCCACAAAAAAGGTAAAATAGAGTAAGACCCGGGCAAATTTCATAATCTGTACTTATTAATTTTTAAAAATTGCGATGCATGGAACTGTAAAAACCAATCGGATTTGATTAGCCTTCGTTCATAAATCGCCGTATTTTTAAAAGCTAACTAAATTTCATCATAAAACAAGTTTCATGGAAGGATCAGTACGCGTTCGTTTTGCACCATCTCCAACAGGATTCTTACACATCGGCGGACTCCGAACAGCACTTTACAACTACCTATTCGCTAAATCCCATAGCGGCGGAAAGTTTATACTTAGAATTGAAGATACCGATCAGAGCAGATATGTAGAGGGAGCTGAACAAGACATCATCGATTCACTGCAGTGGTGCGGTATGAAAATCGATGAAGGTCCAAACGAAGGCGGAGATTTTGGTCCCTATCGCCAAAGTGAAAGAAAAGAGATCTACCATAAGTACGCACAGAAACTGATTGATGAAGGGCGTGCCTACTATGCATTTGACACAACCGATGAGATCGATCAAATGCGAGAACGGCTCAAAAAGTCGGGAAACCCCTCACCTAAGTACGACGCCGTTACCCGGCAGTCGATGATAAACAGTCTCACTCTGCCACAAGATGAAGTTGAAAAGAGACTGAAAAACGGGGATGAGTATGTAGTAAGACTGAAAGTGCCAAGAAGAGAAACGATTCGCTTTGAAGATCTGATTAGAGGACACGTCTCATTTGAATCTAAAGGGTTGGATGATCAGGTTCTATTAAAATCAGACGGTATGCCCACCTACCACCTCGCAAATGTTGTGGACGATCATTTGATGAAAATTACTCACGTAATTCGCGGCGAAGAGTGGCTGAGCAGCACGCCAAAGCACATCCTTCTCTATCAGGCGTTTGGATGGGAAGCTCCACAGATGGCTCACCTGCCTTTAATCATGTCGCCCAGTGGCGGAAAACTCTCAAAGCGGAAAGCAGAGGAAGAGGGGATTCCGGTAAACACAAAAGAGTATATCAGACAGAATTACGAACCTGAAGCCTTGGTTAATTTTCTGGCATATCTCGGCTGGAGCCCCGGAGACGACAGTGAAATCCACTCTCTCAACGAACTCTGCCATCTATTTTCATTAGATCGGGTTAGCAAGGGAGGCGCCGTATTCAATCACAAAAAACTATTGTGGTACAACGAGCACTATCTGCGGGAACAGACTGATAAGACGATTGCTGAAAGATTGCGACCTATCGCAAAAGCCAAGGGAGTTGAATTTCCAGATGATGAATATCTTCAGAAAGCAATCTCACTATTAAAAGACCGGGTTAGTAAAATTGAAGAACTCCTGGATATGGGCAGTTTCTTTTTTGATGAGCCCAGTGAGTATGATGAAAAAGCACTCAAAAAATGGAAAGCGGACAGCCCGGATCTGGTTTCGCAGTACAAAGAGAAGGTCAGTGCACTGGATGAGGATAAGTTTGAAGCTGCAACGTTAAAGAGTCATCTCGAAGAGGTAATCAGCGCAAATGATGTCGGTTTCGGTAAATTGATGATGCCTTTACGCATTGCGGTTACCGGCCAGGGATTTGGTCCGGATCTTTTCGCCTCCATGGAACTTCTTGGGAAAGAAACGGTAATTAAAAGAATCGATACCGCCCTCGAAAAGCTGAGTTAACGTATTATTCAGCGTGGAATTTTTTAAAAGCCTGTTTTGCTAACTTATTGAGCGGAACAGGCTTTTTTCTTTGATCTGTTTTATACATACTCTAAAAGTTGATAAAACCTATTATCTTACTGAAAAATAGTACAATACCAATCGGAGATATATGAAAACCTTTCTCAAGATCCTTGCAGGACTCATCATCTTGCTTACCATTGTAATTGTGGCACTCAATATCTATTTCACAGATGAGCGCCTGAAAAATATGATCCTGCCCGAAGTGAGAGCGGTTACGGGCAGTGAAGTGCAGGTGGAAAAAATGTCGCTCACATTTTTCAGAACCTTTCCGCAGTTTGGAGTTGAGCTGGAAAACTTCCTACTCCCAACTCCCGAGGGCGATACATTAGCAACCGTTGACGACCTGCTTGTAGGTGTGGAACTCTTCCAACTCTTCAGAAGCGAACTTTCGATTTCAAAACTTACGGTTAACAGACCCGTCATCTCCTATCACGTTTACGAAGATTCCACATCAAACATCGATTTCCTACTCGCACTGGCTGATGATGAAACAGCCATAGATGATGAAGAAGACGGAATGGCTATTGATATTTCTCAATTTACAATTCGCAATGCTGAACTCACGTACAGAGATGAAACAACCCGTTCTCTGTTCAGCTTATCAGAACTTGATGCAGATATTTCCCTTCGCTTTGCCGATTTAATTGAAAGTACCGTCGATGCCCGGCTCGGCTCACTCAGTGCCACAATCGATGAAACAAGCTATGTCAGTAATTTATCACTCAGTCTTAACCAGACATCCACCATCGATCTGGAAAATGAAATTGTAAACCTTACTCAGGGAGTTTTTTCAATTCGGGGCCTGGCTTTAAATCTGACTGGCAACATCACTGACTGGAGCGCAGATGCACCTTCACTCGATCTCCAATTCTCCTCTAGCTCCGATAATTTTGGAGAGCTTCTTCGCCTTGCTCCACCCGAATTCGACGACATACTTGCCGGGCTTGAAACCCGCGGTTCCCTAAGACTGGAGGGTTCCGTATCCGGTCAAATCACCGAGGATGAGATTCCCCGTTTTGATCTCGTAATTGACGTGGCGAATGGTTTTGTGCAAAACCCGGACCTTCCGGATGCAATCGAAGACATCGTTCTTCAGGTTGAAGTAAATAACGACCTGGCAACTATTCGGGATTTTAGAGCACGTGCCGGCGATAATACCGTTACGGCTACCGGATCGGTTGAGCGGCCGCTGGATGAGGACGGTATTTTCTCAATTGAACTGGATGGCGACGTGGATCTTGGAACACTCAGCCGTTTCTATCCAATCGATGAGTTTGGGGTTGAAGAGCTGGCCGGAATACTGGAAGCTAATGCAAATGCCAGTGGACGATTGGATCAGCCCGAAGAGGCCGTTTTTTCCGGTATTTTCAAGCTAACAGAGGGCCGACTTAAATATGCGGAGGTACCGCGCACCATCGAAAATATTGAAGCAGATATTGAGGCGAATCAGGACCGAATAACCATCAACAGGTCAGGATTAAGAGCTGCATCCAATCAGTTTACAATGAATGGAACTGTAATTAATCCGCTCAACGAAGAAACCCGCTCGGTTGACCTCACCGCCAGCCTGAACTTTGACCTAGCTACCATCAAAGAGTTCTATCCGATAGATGAGGACACCCTGGCAATGCGCGGCCAGCTGGATGCTCAGGTTCGCCTTCAGGGACAGCCTGATCCCGACCGCATCGAGTCTCTGCTCCAAAGCAGCACGATCGAGCTTCGGAACGGTTATCTTTCTCACAGCATCGTAGCCCGGCCTTTAGAAGATATCACATTTGTGGCTGAGGCTACCGGCACACGTTTAAACACCAGTAATGCGAGATTCCGTACCGGTGAGAATGCACTGGCCATGACCGGTAGCGTTACCAACTATTTGAGCGAAGATCCCACATTTGATCTAACCTTCGATGGGAATGCAATTTTTGATGATATCTCCACTTATTACTCACTGGAACCGTGGATTCAGGAGCTTACAGGCAGCGCAATAATGAATTTAAACGCACGCGGTCCAGCCGGTGATCCAACTCAGATTGCGTTAAACGGCTCGCTGGAAGTAAGTAATGTAAATGCTATCGGAGACTCTATTCCACTGCCTGTTACCGACCTTGGAGGCAGGCTTAGCATTACACCCGACGCCATGACTTTGGAGCGATTTACTATGAATTACGGATCTTCGGACTTTGGCCTGGAGGGGTCACTTCGGCGATATCTCGGATTTCTTGAAGAGAGTCACAGTTCTGAGGCGACCATGCCCAATATGACCGGCAACTACCACAGCCGTTTTCTCAACATGGATGAGATGATAGACTGGGATGAGGAAACAGACGAAGAGCCGCTGCCGATTGATCTGCCTAATTTAACTGCAGATGTAACCGCACGTATCGACAGCCTGATTATATTTGGTTTGCCGATTACTGAAATTACCGGTTCCGGGCGGATGAATCCCGACGAACTTATTCTGGATAATGCTGAAGCTAAAATGTTCGAAGGCACAGCTACCGGTACGATGATCTGGAAAGTTCCTGAGCCACTTCGAACAAACATCCGGTTTAACGGCGATCTTACAGATTTACGCGCTAAGGCATTTTTCCGCGATACTGGGTTTATGGGAAGTGACAGCCGGTTTCACGAATACATCAGCGGTCTGTTCAGCTCAGAGTTTGAATACTATACAGAACTTGATGAAACCGCCTCCCCAGATATTACAACCACAGACGCATCCGGTACTTTTGGGATTGCAGAAGGAAGGATTGAAGGGCATCCCATTCAGCAGCGATTAGCTCAGTTCTTAAGAGCCGACGAGCTTCGCAGAATGAACCTGGATGAATTCACCGCAACATTTGCCATTAAAGACACCGTAATGACGCTTGAAGACTTCAGTCTTACGAGCGACAATATCGGTATGGAACTGGAAGGCACACAACACTTGGTTACCGATGTGATTAACTACAAGGCCACTCTATTCCTGCCTGAACGGTTTAAACGCGGTATTGCCACCGTCATTTCCAATGAGGCAGCAGATGCACTGCAACGGGAAGATGGCACAATGGCCGTTCCCATTCTTATCACAGGAACATCTCAGGATCCACAGGTGAGACCGGACACAACCGTTATCCAGCAGATTATTCGAGAGCGTGTACGTGAAGGTGCCGGAGACGTTCTTCGCAGAATCTTTGGTGGTAATTAAGAAGCCGGAGCCTGGTAAATATTTGAATGCAGCTTCCATCACTCTTTTGTATTTTGGACAGCGCTACTTGAAATAATATCACTTTATGAACAATAGTAACTTTATTACATGGGATTTCGACCCGGTGTTGGTTAATATCCCCGAAATCACTTTTCCCGTTCCTATTTCCATTTGGGGACTCATCATTGGAGCTGCACTGATCTATTTTGGCTGGAGTAAAATTAAACCACCGGCACAAAAAGGGGAGAAAGCCCCTGAACCGGAGGGGTGGAAAGCTGCCGGATTAATTATTGGTGCACTCATCGTCGGACAGCTGCCCTTTCTGTTTATCGATTCCCCCTCGATCAGTTCATTTGGGCCCTTAGAACCTCGCTGGTACGGCCTGATGTTTGCAATGGCATTTATGTCGGGCTATTTCGTTGGATTAAAAATGTACCGAGATGCCGGAAGAAGCCAGGAAGAGCTGGACCGATTGTTAATCTATGTTTTAGTCGCAACGGTTATCGGTGCAAGGCTTGGACACGTATTCTTCTATGAGGCTGAGTTTTATTTGAGAAATATACACCTGATTCCACAAGTTTGGACAGGCGGATTAGCCAGCCACGGTGCGGCAATTGGAATTATTATTGCGATGTATCTCTATGCAAAGCGAACCCCAAACACAACGTTTATGTGGGTAGCCGACAGAGTTGTGCCCGGCGTGGCTATTGGTGGAATGTTTATTCGGATAGGTAACTTTTTCAACTCTGAGATAGTAGGGAACCCGACCGAGCTTCCCTGGGCTATTATCTTTAAAAATTCTACTCAGCTCTCGGAGGCTGAGCGTTTAATACCCCGGCACCCCTCTATGCTTTATGAAGCCATCTTATGCATCATTGTACTGGCTGTTCTATGGGTGATCTACAAGAAATACAAAGCTAATCCGCCGCAAGGATCCCTGTTTGGAGCCTTCCTGGTTATGCTTTTTACCGGACGTTTCCTGATAGAGTTCACAAAAGAGACGCAGGCCGATTTTCTGGCAAGTGCCACATTCGATATGGGTCAGCTGCTTAGCGTTCCATTCGTAATTATCGGGATCTGGATTCTCTGGAAAAAAGTAAAGTGGAAACGGTAGAATTTATCCGAAAATAAAAAAGGAGTGCCGGGGTTGATTCGGCACTCCTTTTTTTATTTATGCTACTGAAACCAACGTTTAGAAGTGAAACTGTAGATTTCCTGAGATTCCTGCTTGATTGTCCACAACGTCATTAAACTGCAGCAGACCATTCAACTGAAAGCTGACCAGCTGTGTAGCCTGGTAGTTCCAGCCAAGCACTACACGATTTGAATCGATTCCGGTCAAATCATAAGATAAGTGATCCCATCGTGCGAGCAACTGACTTTGATCCGTAATATTATTCCCCACGGTTGCATAGAAACCGGTAATGGTTTCATCAAGCCCGCTGCCAAGTAATTCAAAATCGGTTTGCAAGAATTCTATGGTACCGAAAAAGGTGTCGCTGTCGTACTTCACAAAAGCACCGTAGGTCAGCCGATCCCCGGCTGAGGTTAAGCCGGTATTGCCAACTTGTTCGCCTTCACTGGTATTAATTGCACCATTCAGACCAAAATTTACATTGCCATTATTTTCGAGCGGAACAGTATAGCCTAGCCGGGCAGTGTAGAGAAAACGGTTGTCGTTTCCTCCCTGAAGTCCGTTTCCGTTGTACATGCCAAACCGGTAGTTAAAACCTTCTGACTCACCTAAAGCTGTAACTCCAATCTCCCGTGAGTTCATCATAGATCCCACTAAACGGGCACGATTAATAAAATCAGTATTGGCCGGGCTTGGGTCTAGATCTGCACTCAAAAACGGCTTAAACGCCCCTGCCACAACCCTAAACTGATCTGAAAACCGATAACCAACCTGTGCATCCAGAATACTTGGATTTCTTCTGAAATCCACCTGCATTCGATACATGAAATTACTGGGGAGTTCACCTCGTATATCCAGACGGGTTGCGCCCAGTTCAAACTGACGGCCTCCATTGAAATTATCATTATCAAGCGAAAAAACACCGACAGACTGCAGTAAAAGACCAACACTGAACTCTTCTGACTTAAAGCGATCTTCCATATCGCTAACGATTGACGTTTCAGTTTGGGCCTGCAACAAAGTAAGCGGCACAAATATTAACAGAGATAGTAGAAATAATTTTTTCATAACGAATTAAATTTTGATGGATTTCGCGAAGATACTTTATCGTCTTGTAATCTTCAATCTTAAACATAGGCAACCTTTATCTCTCGATAATGAAAACATGTTACCTGGTTAGTGTGATTTGTTTATCGAAAACAAGTCATTGTGTTCCAATGTTTCATCAATTGTATTACGAGTAAGTACTCTTCATTTTTAAAAATAGAACTGGAAATTAGTTGATACTCCCAGCTGATCATCCACACCGTCATTCACCTGATAGATTCCATTTAGCTGAAAGCTCACCAATTGATTAACCTGGTAGTTCCAGCCAACAATAAGCTGATCGGACGTAGGAATAGGTGATAGGCTGTATGCCAACCGATCCCAGCGTAACAATAACTGACTCTTTTCCGTCACTTGATTCCCTACTGTAGCATAGAAGCCGGAAATCGTTTCGTCATCCCCTGCGCCGTCCAGTTCAAATTGAGTTTCTAAAAATTCAATGGTACCAAAAATAGAGTCGCTGTCGTAGATCAGATAGAATCCATAAAGAACTCTGTCACCTGCAGAAATCAGGCCGCTATTTCCCACAGTTTCTTGCTCTGTTCTATTCAATGAACTATTAACGCCAATATCCAGCTCTCCTTCGGATCCTGTTTCAGTCTTGAATCCAACTCTGGCAGTGTACTGAAACCGATTGTCATTTCCGGCATTCAGCCCGTTACCGTTGTACAGACCGGCACGGTAGTAAAAGTTTTCGAAGTCGCCCAGAAAAGAAAGTCCGATTTCCCTCACATTCATCATTGAACCAACCAGGCGTGCACGATCAATCATATCCGTGCTTGCCGGACTTGGATCTAGATCCACGCTCAGCGCAGGCTTCATGGAACCCGCAATTACCCTAAACTGATCGGAAAATCTATACCCTACCTGTCCATCAAGAATTGCGGGGGTGCGGTTTAACTGCAGCTGAAGTCTGTATGAAAAATTATTGGGTAAGCTGCCCTTAAAGTCCAGTAGGTTTGCCCCCATTCCGAACTGCCGGCCGCCATTAAAATCATCATCTTTAAATGAAAAGTCTGCCGTTGACTGAAGCAGCATAATTACATTAAACTCATCCGTTTTAAGGCGCTCTTCATACTGTTCGAGAAGTGTTGAACCGCTATCCTGTGCTGCTAGTCCTGAACCGAAAAGAGTTACAAATGCTGTGATTAACAGTATTTTTTTTACTATTTGATTCTGTCCCATTTTAAAAATAATTACCCTAAAATTTTATTAAGTATTTGCCGTCCCGGTACCCGTCCGAATTTATCTTTATTTGCATTCGGGAGCCGGCTGAGTGCTCTTTTATTATTTACTTAAATTAAGGATGTTACTGCTTCTTATCATGTTTAATTACCTGTAACTGCTTACATTATTTTCATATATACACGTTAACTTACTTCGGATACGGTTCATTTTTTTGAAAAAAATAAACAGATGGCTCACTCCCACACCAACGGTTCAAGAGAAATTTGGTTAACCGCTATATGCGCAATATCGCTGGTGCTGGGTATTCTTGCGGAGCATACATCTTTTTTACCGCAAAATATTGCAATCTATTTCTATCTCATCTCTTATGCATCCGGAGGCTACCAGGGTGTAATTGAAACTTTCGAGAGCCTTCAAAAATTTGAACTGAATATCGACTTTTTGATGATAGCCGCCGCCCTGGGTGCAGCCATTCTTGGAGAGTGGATAGAAGGTGCAACTCTTCTATTTCTTTTCTCGTTAAGCGGTGCACTGGAAGCGTATGCATTAGACAGAAGCCGAAATGCCATACACTCACTACTTGAGCTTAGGCCATCAAAGGGACTTCGCAGAAATGAGGATGGCTCGGAAGAGCTTGTGCCGATCGAAGAGCTGAAGGTAGGCGACACCGTTATCGTAAAACCCGGCGAACACATCCCCATTGATGGAAATATAATTAAGGGACAAACTACTGTTGATCAATCTGCTATTACCGGTGAAAGTATACCGGTTACCAAAGAAATTGGGGATTCCGTATTTGCAGCCACTTTGAATGAAAATGGAGTGATTGAGCTGGAGGTAAGTAAACCTGCAAAAGATACAACCGTCTCAAAAATTATTAACCTTGTAGAGAGTGCTCAAAAAAATAAAGCAAAAACCCAGCGCTTTCTGGAAACGTTTGAGCCACGCTATGCCATCACCGTGATTACAGCTGTCATCCTGCTCATTTTTATTCCGTGGCTTGCATTCGGTCAGGATTTTGACCCTACATTCTACCGTGCAATGACTGTTCTGGTTGTGGCATCCCCTTGTGCACTCATCATCAGTACACCCGCATCCATCATATCTGCAATTGCCAACGGCGCTAAAAGCGGCATTCTTTTTAAAGGGGGAGTGCATGTTGAACAAACCGTAGAGATTGACACCATCGCATTCGATAAGACCGGAACGCTCACTCAGGGTAAACCTGAGGTTGAAGATGTGATCTCCTATAACCAAAGCTCCGGTTCGTTTGAAACTGAAGGAGATTCTGTGAAACAGCTGCTTGCACTTGCCGCCGGCTGCGAAATGCACTCCGAACACCACCTTGCCGAAGCCATAGTTAACAAGGCTAAGGAACTTAACATTGATCCCTATAGCGTAGAAAACATGCAGGCAACACCCGGCCAGGGAGTGAAAGCAGAGTGGAAGAACAAAACTGCGTCCGTAGGAAACCAAAAAATGTTTGAGGCACAGATTGATCATTGGGATAAGGAAATCCGGGACAAGGCTGCCGATCTTCGTAACGGGGGGAAAACCGTTGTATTTGTTGTTTTAGAAAATGACCCGATTGGATTGATTTCACTGGCAGATCAGATCCGTCCCGAAACAAAAAAAGCCCTGGAGCAGCTCAAAAAAAACGGTATCAAAAAAATTGCCATGCTTACCGGAGATAACCAGGGAGTTGCTGAAGCTATCGCAAAACAGCTGGGCATTGACGAAGTTCATGCCAATCTATTACCCGAGCAAAAAGTAGAGGTGATTGAGAAAATGAAGAAATCTGGTACCGTGGCCATGGTAGGTGACGGAGTTAATGACGCACCTGCCCTCGCCACGAGCCATCTCGGTATCGCCATGGGAGCAGCCGGTACAGACGTTGCACTGGAAACTGCCGACATCGTCCTGATGGGTGATGATCTCAGTAAGCTGCCCTATCTTCTTCAACTCTCCAGAAAAGCCAAAAAAGTGGTTTGGCAAAATATTGTATTTAGTCTTGCCGTGATTATAATGCTGCTATTCGGTGTATTTTTGATCGACCTGCCGTTAACAATCGGAGTAATCGGACACGAAGGGAGTACACTCCTCGTTGTATTGAATGGTCTCCGCCTTCTAAATCGAAACAGTATATCATCTCAGAAGGCGTAAGTTTTCCAAATCAGCAGAAATTTTACTTACTTATCTCATATTGAAATAAAAAAAAGGTACGGTTTAAGGTTTTAATCCCTCGAATATAATCAACAGGCTTTATGACAACGGTTTTTAAGCCAATCCATACATCTCTGCTCATTTGTCTTTTCTGCCTGATTTTCAGCCTCCAACATACTTATGCTCAGGATAAAAGAACCTACCAAAGTCTGCAGCACGCTCTTTTTTCGAGCGGACAGCTAACAGGTGATCAGGGACCAAAAAACGTTCAATGGATTAGTGATGGATATCGATACTCATACCTGGAGAGAAATCTTCAGCATTTTGCCCCCGAAATAAGAGTTCGTAATCTCACTTCCGGAGAAGATACTCTGCTGTTTCATCCTGCAGAACACTCCTTTCCGCATACTTCCATGCCGTTCTATTTTGAGGACTACAAGTGGTCTGAAGATGAATCCAGCATTCTTTTTAAAACCAATTTTTCGCCGGTTTACCGCTACTCCGGTTCGGCTGAATACTATCATTATGATGTCGATTCCAAAGAAATTACTCATATTGCTCACCAGGCTTTCAATGCGCAGATATCCCCCGATGGTAATAAAGTAGGATTTCACAAAAACGGAGAGATGTTTATACACAATCTTGAAACCGGGGAGGAAATACAGTTAACACATTCGTCTGAAAAGCATCTTTTCAATGGTCGCTTTGCGTGGGTTTATGAAGAGGTATTCAAGAAAACAAAAGCATGGAAGTGGAGTAAAGACAGCCGGCATATAGCTTTTTGGCAGACTGATGAACGTAACGTGAAATTACTCAATTCAAGCAATTACGAAGGAGTTCACCCAACCTATAATACCATCCCCTTCCCGAAGGCCGGTGATAATAATCCCGAAGTAAAAATCGGAATTATAAATATTGAGACCGGTAACAAGCAGTGGATTGAGCTGGATAGTAAAAATGGATTGATACCCCGTATCTACTGGACGGCAAACCCTGAAGAACTTGCCGTGGTTTGGATGAACAGAGAACAAAATCACATGAGGCTCTATTTTTACAATGTGAATTCAGAAGAGAAGAGACTGGTACTTGAAGAGAGCTACGAAACAGGCTGGATTGATATCTATAACTATTTCACCACTGCAAACGACTATCTTTTCTTTCCGGGTAATATGAATGAATTTTTCTGGATATCAGACCGGACAGGATTCAACCATATTTTTCGATATGACTATGATGGCAATCTAATCAATCAGATAACAGATGGAGATTGGGAAGTAACTGAGTTATTGGAAATTAACTCTCAAGAAGAAGTTATCTATTACGCATCAACAGAGAAAAGCCCATTGGAGCGGCACCTCTACTCTATTCGTTTTGATGGATCTGAAAAAGTTCAGATTTCAAAAAATTCCGGGCGCCATGAGTTCAATGTAAGCCCAAATGGAAAGTTCTACATCGACAGGTGGTCAAATACGCAAACTCCGCTCCGAGTCGATCTCAGAACCACACAAAACGGAGGCGATTTGATTGAAGTATTGGGTGATAACAGTTCGGTAATAACCTATTTAGAGCAGTACGCTTACCAACCACGGGAGATGTTTTCATTCACCTCTTTAAATGGCACCAAGCTGGATGGATATCTCATTCGTCCACACAATTTTGATCCTGATAAATCCTATCCACTTGTTCTGATGGTTTATGGCGGCCCCGGTTCACAGGGTGTTTATAATGAGTTTGAAACGTCCACCTGGGTACAGTACCTGGCCCAACAGGGTTATGTGATTGCCAACATCAATAATCGGGGTAGCAGTGGATATGGTCGTGACTTTAAAAAAGCTGTTCATAAAAAGCTTGGTGTTCTTGAGTCAGAAGATTATGCGACAACAGCAAGATACCTTTCCCGCCGAAGCTGGATTGATGAAAATCGCATTGCCATTCGCGGACACAGTTATGGTGGCTTTATGGCTGCATTGACGGCAGTTCTGCATCCTACAACTTTTAAAGTTAGCCTTGTAGGAGCTCCTGTGACTGACTGGAGACTATATAATTCTATTTTCAGTGAGCGCTACATGGGATTTCCTGATGAAAACGAGGAGAACTATCGGTACAGTTCTGTGATGCATCACGCCGGTAGACTGAGAGCCAACATGCTTATAGCCCACTCCTCTATGGATGAAATTGTTCACATACAAAACACCATGCAGCTAATAACTGCACTTACCGAAGCAGGAAAAGATGTAGATTTGAGAATCTACCCTAAAGGAGACCACAGCATAGCCTATAACGAGCAGAGCCACCTTCTTCTCTACAAAGTGTATACAGACTATCTGGAAAGACATTTAAAATAATTCAGAACAAATCGCCGAAAGTATATGGCTATTCCCAGTATTGAATTCATGAGAGCTGCCATTGCAGAAGCTGAAAAGTTCAAAACCCCGTTTGGTGCTGCCCTGGCGATGGGAGATGAACTTTTTGTAACCGCCGCCAATCAAACCAAAGAACTGCACGATGCTACCGCACATGCAGAAGTAATGGTGATTCGGAAATTATGCAGCCAGCTTAAGAAAACAGACCTGTCCGGGTTTACGCTTTACACCACTTGCGAACCCTGCCCGATGTGCATGAGTGCTGCAATTTGGGCAAGGATTGACCAAGTATTCTACGGTTGTGATATACCGACTATATCCGATAAAATGGATCAGATTAATATCAGAAGCAGAGATGTCAGCAAATATAGCTTCCATAAACTGCCATCACATGGCGGAGTTATGGAAAAGAAATGTCTGGAACTACTGCAACAGTTTGCATAAAACACCAATAACACGCATACGAATTGCTTCGGCCCAGTACGTTTTCAATTTAACTTTTAGAGTAAATTCCTCTTTGACAGAAAAAATTTCTAACTTTGCTAAGTTTGAAGTACAAATAATAGTCTTTCCATTTTGAAAATAATTATTGCAGGTGCCGGTGAAGTTGGCTTTGAGCTCAGCAAAGTTTTATCTGAAGAACGTCATGATGTAACCGTATTGGATGAGAGGGTAAAATGCCTTCAGCGTGTTATAAACAATTTGGATGTACTCACCGTTGAGGGGAATGCAACTTCACCAAATACTCTGGTTGAAGCTGGCGTAAAAGGTGCCGATATGCTGGTTGCCTGCACCAGTGTAGACGAAGTAAATATTATCGCATGCATGATGGCCAAACGGCTTGGCGTAAAATCTGCCATCGCCAGAGTTCGGAATGACGAACTCTCCCAAAAAGATGCTCCTATTACTCCCTCAGAGCTCGGTATCGACGTTCTGATACATCCGGAAGAGAGTGCCGCTACCGAAATTCACCAGCTCATTAAACGTGCTTCAGCCAGCGATATAGTTACTTTAGCAAACGGTAGAATGCAGCTCGTGGGTATCAGAGTTGAAAAAAATGCTCCAGTAGTTGGTAAAACACTGCGAGAACTTGCAATTATGTATCGGAATGAAATTTACCGCATTGTAGCAATTTCGCGCAGAGGTACAACAATTCTTCCAGACGGTCAAAATAAGCTCATGCCACTTGATCATATTTTTGTTTTATCTAAAACAGAGGGAATAGAAAAGTTAGCGGCAGCTACGGGGCATGAGAAAGAACGAATTCGAAATATCATGATTGCCGGTGGTAATGAAGTCGGCCGAATACTTGCTAAAAAGCTGAGCAGCGATAATCAAAGTTGGAAAATTAAACTAATCGAACCCGATAAGGAAATTGCAAACCACCTTGCATCTGAATTTCGCAACGTTCTGGTTCTAAATGGAGATCCGACCGATCCAAATCTGCTCGCCATTGAAGGTATTCAGGAGATGGATGCGTTTATCTCCGTAACTGAGGATGAGGAATCCAATATCATCTCTGCCCTTATGGCCAAACACCTTGAAGTGAAAAAGACTGTTGCAATGGTCTCAAAATCACAATATGTGCCCCTCAGCCAAGCAATCGGAATCGATTCAATTGTGAGTGTTAAAGCAGCCGCTACCGATGAAATTCATCGAAATATTCGTCAGGGCAACTTGCTAACGGTTAAAGGACTGCACGGTATTAATGCAGAGATCATAGAGGTAGAAGCAGGTAAAAACTGCGAAATTCTTGATCGTCCGCTCAAATCCATCAATTTTCCACATGGAATGATTGTAGGGGCACTCCTTAAAAACGATGAACTGGAGATTGCAACCGGTAATTCGGTCATCAAGAAAGGAGATCGCGTCATTTTGTTTGTTCAACCTAGAGCCATCCAAAAAGTAGAAGAACTTTTCCATGATTGATCTGTTGAATCAAACCTCAAACAGACCCAGAATAGATTTCAAAATCGTATCAGGAATTATGGGAGGGCTGATCTTCTTTCTTGGAGTTGCCCTACTCTTTCCATTTTTCATTGCTCTTATATATAACGAACCTTCCTGGACAGCATTTCTCTATACTGCTGCCCCATCTATGTTGATCGGGGCTGCACTTTTCTACTTCTTTAAACCTCAAGATGAACTGCGAATGCGCGAAGCATTTCTGATTGTTACCCTGACATGGTTCGTCGGATCTTTGATTGGTGCGTTTCCATTTACGCTATCCGGTACTTTACATAGCTATACCGATGCCGTTTTTGAAACGATGAGTGGTCTCAGCACCACCGGAGCTACCATTCTGGGAGGAGTTACAAGCGATGGGATACAAAACCCTGCCATCGAAGAGATTGATAAAAGTTTGCTTTTTTGGCGGTCACTCTCTCACTGGTTGGGTGGTATGGGAATTATTGTATTAACCCTGGCACTCTTACCCCTGCTTGGAATTGGAGGAATGCAGCTCTACAAAGCTGAATATTCCGGTTCTACATCTGACAAACTCACTCCGCGAATTCAGGAAACGGCACTGCTTCTTTGGTCAGTCTATGTAGGAATGACTTTTTTCCAATTCCTTCTCTTGTGGGTCCACCCTTCCATGGATTGGTTTGATGCTATAAATCACGCTTTCTCAACTTTGGCAACCGGTGGTTTTTCAACAAAAAACGACTCCATAGCGGGATTTGACTCTGTCTATATTGACGTTGTAATCACTATTTTTATGTTTCTGGCCGGTATTAACTTTGCCATGCACTACAGACTATTGAGCGGTAATACCAAAAGTTTCTTCGAAAACCGGGAGCTCCGATTCTACTCCCTGCTAACTCTCTTGTTTATCGTACTGATTTCCGGTGGTCTTTGGCTCGTTGATAACTACGAGTTAGGAGAAGCACTCCGTTATGGTTCATTCCAAGTTTTAGCCATTTTAACTACTACCGGATTCGGGACAGATGACTATGCCTTATGGATGCCATTCTCCTCTTTTTTACTTTTCCTTCTCTTTTTTACAGGAGGTACAGCCGGCTCAACCGGGGGTGGAATTAAAATGATTCGAATTTTAATCATCCTGAAAAATGTAGGACGTGAGTTTAAGCAGATTCTTCATCCACAAGCAGTTATCCCTGTAAGGTTGGGCAACCGGGTAATTGAATCCAACATTTTAAAAAATATTCTTGGCTTCTTTGTGGTCTACTTCATCATTTTTGCAATCGGCTCTATCATCATGAGTTTTATGGGATACGATTTCATGTCGGCCATGGGAGCCAGT
>LKNA01000094.1 GCA_001564065.1 Chitinophagaceae bacterium T5-Br10_B2g13 | reverse complement strand
ATGCAGGGAGATATTACCGACCTGAAAAAGATGCTGGCAAAATTTGTCTATTCAACATTTTCTGATAAAGAGTTCAAAGCACTGCCAAGTGCCATGCCACGTGATATCGACCCGAATGATATATCAGGGCATATTTACAGGGATCCATCGGATAAAGATTCACTGGGAATATCAACACCGGCCGAATCGCACGATGATGAGGAGAAGGACGAAATTCAGGATTTTTTCACGGATAAAGAGATCCCCTCTATTGAAGAGGCTGAAAAGTTTTTAATCGAGCAGGCTTTAAAGCGATTTGAAGGAAACCGAAGAAAGGCTTCAGATGCGCTGGGAGTTAGTGAGCGTACACTTTATAGAAAATTGGACCAATATGACCTACAGTAAACGAAATATATTTTTTGTACTGCTGCTTTCCATATGTATGTCCGGTTGTATTAGCTACAGTTTTACAGGTACATCCATACCGTCGGACGTACGAACCATCAACATCCCGTTCTTCCCTGATCAGTCTCGGAGTGGACTGGGTGATCTGAGTGATCGTCTCAACCAGGCGTTGATTAATCGTTTTGTAAATCAGAGCCGGCTATCCCTGGCCAATAACCAGGAGTCGGCTGATGCTTTTATTGAGGGTGCCATTCAAAACTACGTAAACCGCCCGTTCAGTGTTCGCGGTGATGAACAGGCAAATATCAATGAAATCCAGATTACAGTAAGGGCTACTTTCCAGTACCAGAAAGATGACGAACCCCTCTGGAATAAAAGCTTTAGCGGCAGCGCTACATACAACACTCTGGAAAACCCTGTTGACGGTGAGTTGGAAGCCGCAGAGGCCGCTCTTCAGCAGATTGCAAATAATATGTTTAATGATGCGGTAAGCAATTGGTAAATCATCCAGTCATTACCTACTTTTGGTCATGCAATTAACGGCAGAACAAATACCCAAATCTCTACAGAGTTACGTAGAGCAGTTTGAATCCGAACCGGAGGCTGCGATCGAACGGCTCGAAAATCACGTTACCAAACGTAATGCAGGTGCGGTGGGGTATTTTTTCCTGGCATGGTTTTATCATCGGAACAGCCAGAAACAGAAATCGGTGAAAGCAGCAATGCATGCAAAGATACTTGCCCCCGGCAGCAAGCTAATGGAACGTCTGCACTATATGATGAGCCACCCGCACCATTTTGATGCGTGGGAACCGGAACCCACCCGTGAACCATTTAAACGACAATTCAACAACGACAGAGGACACCCCATCCAGGATCTCGATTCACTCATTGCAAAACTCTCTTCAGCAGAGAAGAAGCGTATTAAGCCGGACCTATCGGACGATGAAAAAGAGCAACCCGATTTAAGTGAAGCAAGTAACAATGTAGATGATATTGTTACGGATACGCTGGCCGTTATACACGAAAAGCAGGGGAATTATAAAGGCGCAATCGATACGTTTAAAAAGCTGAGGCGCACCAACTCCTCAAAAAAAGATTACTACGACGAACAGATTTTTCGACTGCAGCAAAAGCTTTCAGAAAGTAAAAAGGATCAGTAGCTAAACGTGCAACCTACCCTTTCACAAAGTTGTTGTTAGCCTTCTCAAACCCAACGGTGGTTGATGGGCCGTGACCCGGTAATACTTTCGTATCGTCAGGCAGTGAGTAAAGTTTCTCTCGAATGGATATAGCCAGAAGATCAAAATCCCCCTTGTAAAGATCTGTCCTTCCGATACTCTCTCTGAAAAGCGTATCACCGGCAATTACCAACTTTTCATCGCTAAAATAGAGCGAAACATGATCGGGAGAGTGGCCGGGCGTGAAAAGTACATCAAACGTAAACGGACCGATAGAAAATGCATTCTGCTCCGGTAACTCATCAGGAGTAAAACCAAACCCGGATGTTCTGAAGCCAAACCGGAGTGCCTGATCGGGGTAGTTTTCCCAAAGATAGAGATCGGAGTGATTCAGATAGACCGGCAGTTCAAACTCTTTCAATACCTTATCCAGCCCCATAATATGATCGATGTGAGCATGGGTGAGAACAACTGCAATAAGCTCGGCCCCCGACTCCTCAAGCTCATTTTTAAAAGCGGCAAACTCCCTTGGATCAAAAAATCCGGGGTCAATCAAAATGGCTTTTTGATTCTTCAATAACAGGTAGGTGTTTTCAGCGAACGGGCCTACGGTATACTGTTTGATCTCCATAATTTATCAGATATAAAAAAAGGATGTAATGAAAATCACTACATCCTTGAAAATGGTATTGTAAAGCGTAATTACTTCTTGGCGTATCGTTTGTTGAAACGATCGATACGGCCCGCTTTCTGAGTAATTTTTTGATTCTTGTTATAGAATGGATGGTTCTTAGAATCTACCTCACTTTTGTAGATACCATCTGAAACGTCCATGGTACTTCTTGTTTTCATCTCAGTACCATCACTTAAAACTACTGTGATTTCTTTATAATCGGGATGAATTCCTTTTTTCATAATCGTGGTCTGGCGTTGGTTGAATCTTCAATAGAAACCTAAGATACGGGTTCGTTTACGCTTTTGCAATCCGAAGGTGAAAATGAAATAAGTTCTATTTTGAAAAATGATCCGGAGCCCGCGGATAACCCCTTAACCAACTCCGGATCCTCTCTTTATTGGGTTAAACTAAAACTGTTTCTCCATCGTCTTTACGATACCCCATTGGTATTTCATCATCGGAAACAGCAGACCGGTTGTACTCTTCGAGGGTGAATTCATCCACAAGAATTGCATCGAACCGAGCCTCTTCCGTTTTCTTAACAACTTCTGCTTCCTCCTTCGTAATCACACCTTTCTCAAGTGCCGGGTCAAGCTGCTTCAATACGTGAGCCTTCTTGATTTCTCCCGCTTTAGTCGCTTTATAGAGTTTCTTGTAGATCGGGAATGACTCTTCAATTACTTTCATCGCGTACTCATATTTACCGAGAGCTTCATCTGCTGACTCAGGTATATAAATTCCGGAAGTCAGACGATCTCGCTGATCTCCTCGGGTCTGCATTGCCTGCGCAACCTTATGCCCCAGCTTATCAGTCGGTTTTTTACCCATCCTGTTCATTCGAGACCACAGACCGATCGGACCTCTGAACAACCAGCTCAAACCCGGAACCTCGATCTCCGCATAGATCTCATCAAACGCGGTCTGAATTCTGTAGAAAGCATGCTGCATAGACCAGTGAAGAAATATCTCATCCTCCTTTTTCCGGCCTTCAGCTTCAAATCTTCTCAGCGTTGCTGTGGCCAGCAGCATCCAGCTAAGGATATCTGCATAACGGCCTGCCAGTTTCTCTTTCATTTTTAAAGCACCGCCGTAGGAACCTAAAGCCATATCGGCCATAAATGCGAAAGAGGCTGAAGCCCATGCCAATTTCCGATGGTACTTCGCTGCGGGTCCGCTCACCGGTGATGAAGCCAGTCGTCCACGTGTAATGCTAAGCAGACAAGACCTGATTTCATTCTTAAATACATGACCGATGTGCTTCCAGAATGCATCATCAAACTGTTTCACATCTTTATTCATCAGTGCCTCAATCTCCTTGAGAGCGTAAGGGTGGCTTCGAATTGCACCCTGCCCAAAAATCATCAATGTTCTTGTAAGAATATTTGCCCCTTCTACGGTGATTGCAATTGGCATGGCTATGTAGCTGTGAGCAAAAATATTTCGCGGTCCCATCGAAATTCCTGCACCGCCAACAATGTCCATTGCATCATTTACAATTTCTCTGCCCAGCTCGGTAAAGTTGTACTTGGCGATGGCCGTAACAACTGCCGGTTTTGCACCCTCATCCAAAGCACCGCAGATATAACCCCTGGCAGCATCCATCATGTAGGTGTAACCGCCAATTTTTGCCATCGGCTCTTCGATACCCTCAAATTTTCCGATATTCAAACCAAACTGTTTACGAATAAGAGCGTAGGCTCCTACTGCACGGGTAGCCGTTTTTGCGCCGCCAATAGCTTGAGCAGGAAGAGATATTCCCCGGCCAACTGCGAGCGACTCCATCAGCATTCTCCAGCCATTGCCGGCTCCTTCAACTCCGCCGATAATCGCATCAACCGGCACTACAACATCCTTGCCGCGTGTAGGGCAGTTGTAGAACGGTACTCCAAGCGGATCGTGCTGTTTGCCAAGTTCAACCCCTTCAGTATCGCTAGGAACCAATGCCGCAGTAATTCCCAAGTTCTCACCTTTGCCGAGCAGGTTATCGGGATCTGAAAGTTTAAAAGCCAGCCCAATTACTGTGGATATTGCAGCAAGTGTGATATATCTCTTATCCCAATTTAATTTCAAATAGAGCTCTCCATCATCGCCCTTAAATACTTCGCCATGACTCTGCATCCCGCCGGCATCCGATCCCGCGTTCGGTTCGGTCAAGGCAAAACATGGAATCTCCTCACCCTTCGCGAGCCTTGGCAGGTAGTGATCTTTCTGCTCCTGAGTTCCGTAGTGCATTAAAAGTTCTGCGGGACCCAGAGAGTTTGGAACCATAACGGTGGTTGCAAGTGGTCCGCAACGGGAGGCCAGTTTGGCTACTATGGCACTGTGCGCGTTTGCAGAAAATCCGTAACCTCCATACTCCTCCGGAATAATCAAACCGAAAAAGCGCTTTTCCTTCATGAAGTTCCATGTCTTATCATCAAACCCTTTCCGCTGAAATACTTTCCAGTCTGATACCATAGAACAGAGCTCTTCAGTAGGTCCATCCATAAATTCTCTCTCTTTATCTGTCAGATCCGGATAGGCTTCACTGTTCATTCTTTTCAGGTCAGGACTCCCGGAAAACAACTCACCTTCAACCCAAACCGTACCCGCATCGATAGCAGTCTGCTCCGTTTCCGAAATGGCCGGAAGTATTTTTAATGCCTCCAGCACTTTCATTATCGGCCCGGAAAGCAGCGTTCTTCGAATCGCTTTCACGTTAAAAATAACGGCCAATACAAGAAACGTTGTAATTAACCAGACAGGCGCTCCCAATCCGGCAAGTGCTACCAGGCCGGCGACGGCCCAAATCCAAAGTGGCGCCCCCTTAAATCCAAAGATTAAAAAAATGAGGACTATTCCGGTCCAAACGGCCCATGTGGCCATTTCACTGAAAAATCCGAGTTGATTGACTAAAGCTTCCATAATTGACTCCTTTTAAGCGGGTGTTTTTTGTATGATAAATCCTTGAATAATCTGATCTGTGGCTAGTTTCAGAAACCTGTCTTTTGAAACCCGGGTATCGAGGCGTTTACCCAAAATCACCGATACCACTCCATGAAGCTGTGCCCACAATGTATAAGCGCTAACCAATGGATCTTCTACATCAAAAAGTTGCTGTACTTTACCGCGCTGAATAATTCCTGCAAGCAGTTCATAAATTTCTCTCACCTGCTGGAACTTCTCTTTGGGATATTTGGGCATCTCTTCCGGACGTACCATATAGATAATTTCATACTCCTGCGGATTTTTCAGCGCATAGTCCACATATGCATCAGCCAGAGATTCAAGCTGCTCAATTGGACTGGCAGACTTATCTAATGCATTCCTCAATTCCCTGTTCAGGTTCGCAATACTCTCTTCCACCAGGGCAAGCAAAAGATCATCCTTATTTTTAAAATGAAGATAAATGCTTGTTGCCGTTACATCTGCTTTTTTAGCAATCTTCCGCATTGACATTTTACTGAAGCCATACTTGAGCAGCAGCTCTTTACTGACATCTAAAATTTCTTCCCTTAGAGACATAAAACTTAGGTTAACACTGTTAAGTACACAGTGTTAATTTATCAAATCTGACTAGAATGTCAATAGTTTATGCTGAAAACTTACAGATAGGAAATATCAATCGTCATCACGATTCAGGCGAAAAGAGACATAATGAATGGTTTTACCCTCTTTTAAGTGCATCTTTTCGTAGTATGTTTTGATCGACAGAACAGGATCATCCGGGCGTTCTGCGTATACATCATCCAATCGATCCACTATCTCACAGTTCTCTTCAACTATTGTTTCAAGAGTGAAACTGTACAGCTCATCAGAATCTGTTTTCAGATGGACAATGGTTCCGGGGTTGGCCACCTTTCGGTAGATCTCAAGAAACTTCCATGATGTGAGCCTTTTGGAAGCTTTCGACTCTCTCAGGTATGGGTCGGGAAACGTGATCCAGATTTCGTCCACCTCCCCTTTTTCAAAGTAGTCGGCCAGATGGTCAATGTAGATCCGCATGAAATGAACATTCGGTAATGGTTCTTCCAGCGCCTGCTTGGCTCCTGTCCACATTCGCCACCCTTTTTTGTCGATCCCGATAAAGTTTTTATCAGGATGCATACGTGCGAGATTTATCGTGTATTCTCCCTTTCCACAGGCCAGTTCAAGTACAATTGGATTGTCGTTCTTGAAAATCTCTCCATGCCATTTTCCTTTTGGCTTGGGTGAACCGTCATCAAAATCGGTGTATTCAAAAACGTTCGAGAATCGATCAACATCCTCAAACTTTTGGAGTTTATTTTTCGCCATCCCTGCTTTTGATATTTATGGTGCTAATCGTTGTCGGTTCCAATTTCCGGCAGATTGCTGATAGAGTAAACGGTCATGCAGTCGTCCGGGGCGTCCCTGCCAGAACTCTATCGTTTCAAATACAATTTTATAACCGCCCCAAAAGTCCGGCCTTGGAATTTCTTTGCCTTCAAACTTTTCTTCCATCTCTTTAAAACGCGACTGGAGATCACCCCGGCTCGCTACCGGTGTACTCTGATTGGAAGCCCACGCCCCAATCTGGCTCTCCCGAGGCCGGCTTCTGAAGTAGTCTTCGCTCTCGGCTACAGTCAGCTTTTCAACCTTACCGCTAAATCTTATCTGTCGTTCAAGTTCCGCCCACCAGATCGTGCATGCAGCAACAGGATGTGCCGCAAGCTCTTTGGCTTTCCGGCTTTCGTAGTTAGTATAAAATGATATGGAGTGATCTTCCAGTCCCTTCATCAGAACCATCCGCACATTGGGTGTTTCAGCGCCGGTCACCGTTGCAAGGGCCATCGCATTCGGCTCGGTTACTTCAGCTTCAATTGCTTCTTCAAACCACTTTCGGAACAGCACAACAGGATCTTCCGGAAGTTCGGTATCCTCAAGGCTGTCCTTCTTATACTGTTTCCGTAAATCAGAAATTTTGATATCTGTCATATCTGATCACCCAAAGTATTCCGGTTCATTTCCTTTTTTCCATTTGATGTTGCAGCCAATGCTTGGTGTTTGATCTTCAGGTACTTTTTCTCCTGTAAGCACTTTATCCGTTACTTCTCTCAGATCTTCGCCTGTTACCGGTTCATCGTTACCCGGTCGACTACTGTCGAATTGTCCGCGATAGACCAGTTCATGCTTCTCATCAAACAGGAACAGATCAGGTGTGCACGCCGCTTTATAGGCTTTCGCCACTTCCTGAGTTTCATCATAGAGATAAGGAAAAGGGTACCCAAACTTCTCGGCGTCTTCTTTCATCTTCTCCGGGCTGTCATCAGGATAGTTCTCCACATCATTCGAGCAGATTGCCACAATGCCAATACCTTTGGGCAGGTAGTCCTTGGCATACTCTGTAATACCCTCTTTGATCTTTTTCACATATGGACAGTGATTGCTGATAAACATCACCAGTAACGCTTTATTTCCCCTGAAATCTTTCAGAGTTACTTCTTTACCGGTCACGGTATCGGGTAGTGAAAATTTTGGAGCTTTAGTTCCAAGCTCAAGCATGGTTGAATTGACTGCAGACATTTCAGATCTCCATTAAATTATTTTTCGAATTCTATAGACGTAACAGTTGATCAGGTAGATGCATTCAGAAATTTCGGTTTGAAGATATAAAAATCAACCAACCGTTTCTCCCATTAATTCAGTTTAATCATTGGCCGGCACAGAGTATCCTTTTCAAAAAAGATTCAGCTGACCGTCAGTCGGTCGTCTGAAATGGGATCTAATAAGAGGCGGAACCGTCTGATCCAAACCCAATCGTTTTTTGTGAATCTGGATGAGTTGTTTGATCTGATTGGCATAAGGTCCCACAGACTGAAATCTTTCACCAAACTCTGACCTATTCAGTTGACCATCTTTCAAACTTCTGATTCGATTCAAGACTTTATCCTTTCGACTCGGAAAGTGATCCTTCAGCCATTTCGAAAAGAGATCCTTCACTCCGTACGGCAGCCTTACAATTGTATGGGCGATGGATGAAGCTCCGGCATTAGCGGCAGCTTCCATCATCGGTACGATCTCATCATCCGTCAAACCGGGGATGATCGGGGCGATATTCACATTTACCGGAATCCCTGCTTGTGTCAGTTCTTCGATTGCTTTTAATCTGCGGGCAGGACGTGATGTTCTCGGCTCCATTACATTGGTGATTTCAGGCCGCAAAGAAGTGATGGAAATAGTAACTCGTACAGCCCCAATCTCAGCCAATTTCTTCAGGTAATCTATATCGCGGGTTACCAGATAATTTTTGGTAATAATTACCAAGGGGTGGCTGCAATCAGTCAAAATCTTAACACATCGCCGGGTAATCTCCAGTTCTTTTTCAATTGGCTGATATGGATCTGTAACTCCGCTCATCACCAGCGTCTGCGGCTTCCAGTTTTGATCGGCCAGCGCTTTCTTCAGTAACTCAGGAGCGTCATACTTAACAACAATTTTCGATTCGAAGTCCAGGCCTGCACTCATGCCCAGAAATTCGTGGGTAGGCCGGGCGTAGCAGTAGACACATCCGTGTTCACAACCCCGGTATGGGTTCAGCCCCACATCGAATGGAATATCCGGACTCTGGTTTTTGGATATGACACTGGAGGTGTGATCCTTTAGAAGCTGCGTCTTTGGCTTCTTGAGCTGACCTGTTTCAGCGTCGATCTCATACTCCAAGTTGGTTTTGAGAAATCGGTTCTTTGGATTTTGAGCGGATCCCCGCCCTTTGATTGGCTGACTCATAATTTACACATATTTTATACATGCTTAATGTATGAGCTAATCTGTGTTTAATCAAGAGAGATCATTTTATCGCCACAAAGTCACAAGGGTTCTAAGCTTCACAAAGAGACGTCAAAAAAATCATATTATTTTTCTCGCAGATATTCGCGGATGATACACTGATTTACGCAGAATTTCTGCGACACTCTACGGAGAACTCTGCGCACATCTGCGAGAACCTAACTCAAGCGAATTTTTGAACGGCAGACTGGATCTTGTGTAATGCATTTTCCAGCAGATCCTGTTCAATAATTAGCGGTGGAGCAATACGAACTAACGAGTTTGAGTGCAGGGTCCAGCCGAGAATAATTCCCTTTTTGAAACACTCTTCAACTACGGATTGAGTTAAATCCGAATCCCGAAGTTGAAGTCCCAGCATCCCTCCCCGGCCCCGTACTTCTACAATTCCATCCCCTTTCAAAATTGTACGGGCAGTTTTCTCAATCTGCTCTGCTTTTGAAGAAAAATCACCTTTCAATAGAGTTTCCAGGTTTGCGTGAGCTGCGGCACAGCAGACCGGATGACCGCCAAATGTGGTTACATGATTCAATGGCGGATTGTGTTTAAACTCCTCAAAAATTTCTGAGGATGAGACAAACGCTCCCATCGGCATACCGCCGCCCATCGCCTTGGCGAGGGAGATGATATCGGGCACCACATCGTAATATTGAAAAGCAAAGAGTGACCCGGTTCGGTAAAACCCGGTCTGAATCTCGTCAAAAATGAGCAGTGCGCCGGTATCATCACATCGCTGCCGAACCTGTTTAAGCCAATCTTTGTCGGCTGGAATTACGCCACCCTCTCCCTGAATCGGCTCCATGATAACCGCTGCGGTTTCGCTATCAATTTCACTCAATCCGGAAGGATCATTGAAGTCGAGGAAATGGACATCGGGCAGAAGCGGTTTGTAGGGATCGCGATAGATATCCCGGCCGGTGACGCTCAGCGAGCCGTGTGTGTCACCGTGGTAGCTGTTTTTGAACGCAACAAACTTCTGGCGTCCCGTATACTTTTTTGCGAGCTTAAGTGCCCCCTCATTGGCTTCGGTTCCGCTGTTCACAAAATAGACTCGGTCGAGCGTATCGGGCAGCTGATCGGTCAAAAGCTGAGCAAAACGGCTCTGTGGCTCCTGGATGTATTCGCCATACACCATCACGTGGAGATGCTTATCCAGCTGTTTCTTGATCGCATCAATCACATTCGGGTTACGGTGTCCCAGGCTGCTCACAGCAATACCGGAGATCAGATCCAGGTAGGATTTTCCATCTTTTGTGTGGATATGACACCCTTCAGCATGATCAATCTCCAGCCCCATCGGAAATTCACTGGTTTGAGCTACATGCTTATAAAATGCGTCTGAAAATTCCGTCATAAACTATTTCTCTTCAATCTAACCGTTATCCCACTGAGCGATTAACGGAAGCAGCTCTTCCTGGGTCGATGCGGTCTTATCATCAGCGTACCATTTGTGCAGAGTTTCAGAAATTTCCCGATAATCATCGCCATCATTCAGCCGCCAATTATCATACATCTCCTGCGCTTCAAAAGGTCGAGGGCCCCAGTCACCCAAAACATCCAGTGAGTTTGAATCCAACACCACCAGCTTTGGAATTGACCGGCTCTTTCCATTAGTCAAAAACTCATCCATAATGTCCAGATGCTGATCTCTTAAGACCAGCCTCATATTTATCAATTCGTTCTGATCAGCCATCTTTTTCATTATCGGAATAATCTGAGCCGCATCACCACACCACGCTTCCGTCAACACCAGCCAGGTCATCGGCCGCTCAACCTGCTCCAGTCGCTCCTGCAGCTCAGGCAGAAGCTCAGTGGTTTTATCGAGCCGACGCATACGGTAAGTGTTCATCTTGGTATAGTGCAGCATCGCTTCGGAGTGGTTCTCTCCGGTCGTTTTGTTTTCAGCCATCAGGTTGTCGATTAACTGCCGGTACTGTTCATAAGTGTATGCTTCATCAAGAACTTCTCTTGTGATAGGTGCCGCTTTTACTTCTGTCATAAATCTTTTGTCAAAAATAGGATTTTAAAACTGTGTCGCCGATCCATTTATATCGAATAGCATTGAGTATTAATAAAAAAATTACAAATGAGAGTGAAGCCAAGAACTTCATCTTCATAACACTGCTGTATTCACTTTCCATTCCTTTTAACCTCAGCAGCAAACGAAGTAAGATAACGCCGGAAATTAAACCGAGTATGAAGAAAATGACCGCGGGATAAGTGTACACTTGCAGGAGACCGGCACTGAATAAAATCATCCCAAACAGGTATGAAATTATAAAGAAGAATTTCACGCCGTCAACTCCATATTCAACTGCAAATGTTCTGTCTCCGCGTCTCTTATCCTGATCCATCTGATATATTTGTGAAACCGGATAGAGACTCAGCAATATCATAGATGCACCCAGTGCGGAAATTATTACGGATACAGAAATACTTCCTCCTGCAGCAATGGTCCCGAGCAAAACCGAGTTAAAGCCGGTACTCACGGCAATAGCAAGCAGGCTCAGATATGGATGACTCTTCCATCGGGCAAGCGGAGTTGAGTAGAGCCAGAAAAGGAGCAGACTTACTCCGTAAACTGCAAAGTATATTACACCAAGATATAACGCCCAAATCCATCCCAGGTACATCATGATGAGAGACGCCATTCGCATCCAGTCTGTCATCTTGGGAGGATTCTTCAACCCTCCGATTGGACCTTCGTCCTTGTCCCAGTAGGAGTTGAAAGCCGTGGCACCGCCGAACAGAAGTAGGTGAACATTCAAAAACTGCAACCAGAATTGAACCGTATTCATCTGGTCTGCCAACAAACCACCCAGCAAAAATCCACCTGACAGTATAAATAACTGGTAGTGAAGGCGGAGGTGTAGCAAAAAATGACCAATTTCTTTAATCATAGCTAATATGGTTTTGAATAGTTTACATGAATCAATTTCGCATCGCAAGCTAAAGAGTGATATTTTTACACTATGGAATTGATGAATGGAGAAATAACAGTCGACCAAAAGATTTTGCCGGAGAACGAGTGGAGAAACACCATGCAATCTCATGAGAATGAGCTAGCGAAGCTACTTGATCCCTATCTAAAAAAACGTTCGATGCAGCAGAAAGACCCCGTTCTCGATTTTCTGTTTGAGTACTACGCATTTCGTCCTTCCCATTTGAAGCGCTGGTCACCGGGAATCGAAGTATCTCTGGAAATAGGTACAAATTCCGAACTGCCTGAAGTTTCTGAATTGACGGTTTCAGGTCATCTCGCCTATCTTGACCCCAAACATTTCCCAGAAAAGAGGATCAGATCACTTCGATGGACACTCGACCTGCTAAAAGAAAGTGCCGGTAAAAAGCCACTCTTTGGATGTTTTGGAATGCATGAGTGGGCGATGGTCTATCGCGCCGGAGATGTTCGCCATGATCAAATTCCGCTTCGTCTTTCAGAGGAAGAAATTGCCGAATTTGTTGAGTCACGTCCGCTTCTTTGCACGCATTTTGATGCGTTCCGATTCTTTACGGACAAAGCAAAACCGATGAACCGAAATGAGCTGAGCCGGGATAATTTTCAGGATATGGAACAGCCGGGCTGCCTGCATACCAATATGGATCTGT
>LKNA01000032.1 GCA_001564065.1 Chitinophagaceae bacterium T5-Br10_B2g13 | reverse complement strand
TGGGCTTTCTTGACTGTATTAATCGATTATTGGCTAAGCAGTTTAATTAACAAAATGCTAAAGAGTGCTAATCGGTGCTAAGAATTTAAGCAGCCATTAGCACCTCTTAGCAGTGTTTAGCAGTAGTTGTTTTTAATAGAAGCGATGTTTTTGATAGTATATGAATGGTTTTTTTAGAGTTTTTAGCAGTTAGCAGTGATTTGTCTGTTTTTATGTTTCTTTTTTTAAGGATTTCTCTAGCACTTAGATGAACATTCATTAACTATTCCGTCATGCCGGATCCCGATCCGGCATCTCCTGACTATGCAAAAATGGGAGATCCCGTATCAAGTACGGGATGACGCCTTTTCGTCTGAACACCCCTCTAAATCTCCCCTTGTTAGGGGAGAGTTCTCATTGTTGAAAAAAAACAACCACCCCTGGCCCCTCCTTCAAAAGGAGGGGATTTATTGTTTTAAAAAGTTAACCGTTGGACTCGGGTTTTTTCGTACTCTCTGGCTTTTTCGATGAGCTCTTCCATCATTCCTTTAGACAAAAGCTCGTCTATGTTGAGAATATAGCATCGAACGTTACCCTCTTTTTTGGCTCCCATCGATTTGGTGAGAAGCATTTGCACGCTTTTATCTAAGAAATAGCTGCTGTTCATCAAGTGGGATTCCAATACAGACATGGAGATCTCTGAGGCGATGGATGCGCGGATATCCTGCAGGGCGTTCCAGACTCGTTTTAAATGAATGGCCAGTATCGGTCCCTGGTAGATCACGGCTCCAGTGTGATCGCGGACGACTTCAAACTCTTTAATGCGGAAGTGCCGGTGGTCCAGCGTAAAATATTTGCCCGGTGGCTCGGACGATGGATCGAACCGCTGGGTGGCATAGTGCTCCATGCTTTGGAAAAACTCATGGATGGGGTTGTGCTCAGTGTGCAGCGACTGCTCTTTTCGGATGGCGCTGCAAATTTCGCTTCTAAAGCCCTCAAAATTTTCAAACCATATGGAGAGTCCAGGCAAAAGATTGTTTACGCACTCCAGTCCGGCCAGTATGATAGCCCAGTTGTTCACGGTTCGTCCTTCAAAACCCTGATCGCTTAAATAATTTTGATTGCTCTGTAGCCGGGCAAAAAAAGTTTTCCGAATCGTTGGATAGTTTTGAAGAATCAACCCCAGGAATTTGGAGAACCGGTCGGTGTGCTCGGCTACCTCGCTAACGGTTTGCAGCTCCTCGCGCTTGAGAAACTTGTTGAAGTTAAGAATCACCAGTCGGCTCAGCACGGCCGCGTCATTCGGCTTGTCGTTACCGGTCATCACCACGCACGCCTTCATGGGCGTTTCAATGGTTTGGTGGTCGGTGCTCTTCTTGGCCATGACTGTGCCAATGCGGTGGTACCAGTTCAGGATGTTACTGGTCATATCCGGGGCCTGGGAGTTGGTCTCGTGGTTGCGGTAGTCGTCCAGAAAGAACGGAAACGACCGGCCCGAGGTACTCAGTAAAACAAATAAACCCCTAACTATTATATAGTTAGGGGTTTATTTGTTTGCAGTGGGTAAAGGTATGGGTAAAGGTTTTTTCTGGTAGCTGCTTGAAATGGGAGTAAAAAACTTAATTCTAACTGGTTCAAATTTTGAGAGTGAATCAAGTCTCGTCGTATTCATCTAGAACTTATCGTCATCATGAATAGTTTAGTCAGTAAATAGGTCGACTTCAAACGTATGAGCATGCTTACTACAAATTCTCCATTCTTTATTTTTTTTTCAATTTAATTTCATTTCTAATAGTAAATGCATCTAAGTGGATTTATCTGCATCTGCAGGCAGGGAATGCGGTGTTTCACTGTAAAACTATCCTTAATGCAATTTCTGTTTTCGAATCTATTTTAGGACTGATTATGCTAGATATTTCATTTCTTGCAGTTCTAACTTCGAGCATTTTTAATACCAACTTATTAAAACATACCATTTGAATTTTGTTCTACCGTGTGCACCGTGAGCTTGATTGCCTTAGGATATCACAACGAGCAGAATAAAACATTATTCAATGCATAACCCTTCCTGAAGTTTTTAGAAAGTCTGCTATATAATCTTATATTTTCAATAACAAATATTTAACTGATGTTGCACCTTTTGTTGAGTAACTACATTTCTTACAAAATTTTCTCCTGTCAATTCAACTTTGTGGAAGGCATGCATTAATCGGTGAAATATCGCGTTGACAATCGTCTCCTTAGAAAACAAATCAAACCAGCTATTAATGGGCAACTAACTGGCTATATAATAGCCCGGTGATCGTAGCGGTTTTACGTCAGTTCCATAAGATCTAGTCAGTGATTCTGGCCAGCTTAATGTCGTCAGGCAAGTTTTTACACCAGTCGATTGTTTCTGTAATCAACACCGATTCCAAAAGCTGAATGTAAGCACCGGGGACCAACAGGTGTGAATTTGATTTACCTGCCATAGATTATTCCATTTGGAGAATAATTTGCAATTCATCAAATGCACTAAATCTCAAAAAGAGGAAAACTAAATTCAGAAGAACACTCTCGTGCCATGATGGGGCAAAGTTTGCAGTATGCATATTTCGAAGAGCTATCAATATTAACACAATGCCATACAGTTCTATTTTATACAGCTAGCCCCACTTTCCACAAGATTCCCAAAAAACTCTATTTTCAAAAGAGTCATCATTTTTCCCAGGTCAATTATTTTACAAACTGCTGCATTGCCTTAATTGCTTCAGAAACATGATTGTAGACACTTTGTCGATTTATATCCATTTCATTTGCTATTTCTGTATTAGACATACCATTGTAATATTTTAGATAAATAACTTTCCTGCCACTTTTACTCAACGAATCGATAGCATTATTCAGTTTTTCCTGAATTTCCTTGTCATTTTCAATCTCAATCAACAGTTCTTCCATGCATAGAGGCTGCCGATCATACTCTTTTGCGTATATCTGGTTTCTGTCTTTTTGATTTCTCAACTTTCGGAGATTTTTAAAAATTGTTCTCCTCATAGAGATACACAAATACGCCTTAACAGATTTAGCTTCACTTAAAGAATTGTGATTTTCCCAAATCCTAAGAAAAAGTTCCTGTATACAGTCTTCAACAAAACCTTCTTTAGGTGTAATTTTGTAACCATACTTAAAAAGCATCTGGTGGTTTTTAAGGTACAGAGAGGCAAGTGCTTTCTTATTCCCATTTAATAAACTTATCCATAAATCTGATTCCGTTTGATCTTTGGTAGTAGCTTTTTTGTGCATATTTATAGGGTTTGATTCATCCAGTAGACAAATATTATTTTGATTTCTGGAAGCGCTTCTATAAGCGCTTCTATGATTGCTTATTAAGCCGGAACCCATGGTGCATATGTTGAAGGGCTTCTAATTTCTAATTCTTAAGGATTGAGTTTTTTATATGTGAAGCGTTGGCTCAATCAGTATGAACATTTGTTCAATTATGAACATATGTTCTTTATACTAATTAAAACTGATTAAAAGTGCAAATAAAATATCAGCCAACCCCATTCTTTTCTCTAACCTGATTCCGTGAGTTAATTTGATTTATAGATTGTAACCTTAATATTTTCATGAAGTTATCGTAATTGTTACCTTCATCCAACAGGTGAACACAAACGATTAATTATTGTTGCTGTGAATTTCGAATTTGAGCTTACCTCCACACCCATCACGTCCACGGCCGGTCTGGCATTTATTGGCGATCAGCTGGCTGAACAAAAATTACACAACCATTTGGCGTCGGTCTGCCGGCAGCCGATGCGCAAAGACCGGATTCCGGACATTGACATCATCCGCTCAATGATTGGGCTGATTACCGTGGGCAAACCCCAGTTTGATGCCATTGGTGACTATCGCAACGAACCGTTTTTCTCTCAGGCTCTGCGCCTTGATCGGCTGCCCTCGCCCGAGAGTCTGCGTCAGCGCACTCAAACGTTGCCTGAGCAGCTGGGCGATGTCCTTCGCAACTTTACCATCCGGCAGTTGCGCCAAAACCAGGATTTTCTAGGGCAGAGGCTTCACGGAACCGACTACTGCGTGGTCCATGTAGATGTCTCCCCAATGGATAACTCCGATACGAAAAAAGAGGGCGTTAGCTGCACCTACAAAAAGTTCAATGGGTATGCGCCTATCTTTGCCTACATCGGCCCGTTCGGTTTTATGCTCAATAACGAACTGCGCAAAGGCAGCTCCCACTGCAACTGCGAGGGCACCCGTCAGTGGCTCAAGCAGACCATGGCGATGGCAGAAAAAGCCACATCCCATCGCCGGCTTCTGGTCACTGATGCAGGCCATGATTCCACCGACAACCTTCAGATGCTGGATCAAATGGACGATACCGATTTTTTGATCAAGCGTAATCTTCGCAAAGAAGATCCCCACGAATGGCTCGAGCTGGCCAAACGCCAGTCGAAGCAACGCCAAACGGAAACCGGAGACCAATTCCCATACCAGAAAATCGACATCGGTGCCCGTGCCTGGTATGGAGAGCGTCAGCTTGGGCTGCCGGGTGAGCCCGAAAAGCAGCTGCGCGTTACCTTTCGGGTAATCGAGCGGTTTGCCGCCCCCGACGGACAGTTTCTTTTTGAGCCTGAGGTCACCGTCGAAGCCTACTGGACGTCTCTGAATTGGAGCCCAAAGCAGATTCAACGCTTTTATCAGCAGCGGGGAACCAGCGAGCAGTACCACAGTGAGTTTAAAACCGATCTGGATATGGAGCGGCTGGCCTCGGGAAAGTTTTCCGTCAATCAGCACTTGCTCAACATGGGGATGGTCGCTTACAACCTGCTGCGAGCGATCGGCCAGCAATCGCTGAAAAGCGGGCTGGTGCCCGGGCGTAAGTCAGCCAGCAAGCGTCTGAGGCTACGAACGGTCATGCAGAATCTGATCTATATGGCCGGTCGGATCATCCGCCATGCCCGCCGCCGGTTCCTTCGTATCTTCGAGGGCCATGGGTGGGCATCCACGGCCATGGCTCTGGCCCGCGGACCCGATGGGTGATTCCCTGAAGCCCTTCACCACACCTGCAAATCAGAATATACGATGTCGACCAACCATCGAGTGGAAGACGTGTATCTAAAACTCGGCATTTTGCTCGATTAATGGATTAAAATCGTGCAAAATACGGCTTATTACAATTTCGCACCCTATTCGGCCTCAAAATAGTCTAGCCAAACGTTGTCTGGTAACTCAAACACGAAATAAGTACGTTAAAGAACAATTCTGAATCGTTAGATCACGGATTCAGGTCTAAGACTATTAAATTGTGTTTATTGGATATAGAGTGACCACTACAAGCTAGGACTAGAATAACTTTGAACTATCCTGTGGTGAACCGTGCGTTTCAGTTTAAAAGCCGTATAGCCGTATAGCCGTATAGCCGTATAGCCGAACATTACGCGAACAGACGAACGCTCACAAGTTCTTTATAATTAAATCATAAACCGTAAAAATGGTCACAAAAGCAGTATATACGTATGCTTGCTATTTCTTTTTTTATGATGTCTATAATCAAGTAGAAAGACATTGTTTTTAACTTGATACATATTCACTGATTTTGACATTGCACCATATACCTGATCATGAGCCTTCACATGGAAGAGAGTGTGATACTGATTGTGTATATCTTCTTACCTTTTAATTTCTTAACTTAAAATTTTTAATTAATAACTCTCGAATGGTTCGACCCGCTGATACTCCAAATATTCGCCTGCTGAGTAAGGTAAGCACTCTTTATTACGATCATGAGTATACCCAACAGGATATTGCCAATCGGTTGGAAATATCCAGACCAAAGGTTTCTCGTCTTTTAAAGCAGGCCAAAAGTAATGGGGTTGTAACCATTACTGTTTCCTATCCTGAGGGCAACTATGTTGATTTAGAATCAAGGATCGAGGAAAAATATGGTTTGAATGAGGTTATAGTTGTGGAGGTAGGTCAATCTGGTACCAGTCAGAACGATAATCTGATTAAATCACATTTGGGAGACGCTGCAGCAAAACATCTACGAAGAACAGTTACCAAGGGAGATATAATTGGAGTTACGTGGGGAACTACACTTCAAGTAATGGCAGATAAAATTGGAGCATTACAAACTGACAATATACATATTGTACAAATGCTCGGAGGATTTGGCCCGCCGGAAGCGAAAGCACATGCCATGGATATTTCTAGGCGCTTCTCTCAATCATTAAATGCAAAATTAACTTTGCTTCAATCACCAGGTATAGTAGACACTCCTGAAATTAAAGACGTATTGCTTACAGATCGTCGAGTTAAAAGCGCTCTAAATCTGTTCCCAAAAATCAACAAAGCTTATGTGGGAATTGGGGCTATATGCACTAACAACGTTTTGAAAAAAGAAAATGCTGAGATATCTGACGATGTACAAAAAGAAATAACTAATTCGAAAGCCGTAGGAGATATTGGATTGAATTTTTTTGATAAGAACGGTAAAATTGTTAAAACTGATTTCCAAAATCGTTTCATTGGTATGACGCTTGAACAATTGAAAGATGTTAAAAATGTGATTGGCATTGCCGGTGGTAAAGAAAAGTTTGCCGCCATTAAAGGAGCCTTAATTGGTGGCTATATTCATGTTTTAATTACCGACCAAAAAACTGCTAAAAGATTGGCAGGAGATTAAAACATACCTTCCAATAGCTGCCCAAAACGTTTTGGAATCTGGAAGAAATATTCAATTCTTCTCGTTTCGAACAGATTTTTTCACGTTTCAAAGTTCACCTCCATTCAAATAAATATGTCTGTTTGTTGGCGAATTCCAAAACTGCCTGAGTGGTTCAAAGAGAGTGTCCATCAGTTTTCTTTACATCTACTTTCACAAAGAGTTTTAGACGCATTATAGCCACCACATTTGACAGAAACAGTAATACTTTGCTCATACATTCAGGTACTTTCAAATCAACATTGTAATCATTGTTTCCAAATCTGAATGAGTATAATGTTGGTCGAATTGCCCAAAAATAGATTTATTTTCAGCAGCTGTTTTACCTCTACAAAGAGAGGGCCACACTGCCCACGGGCTTTGAATAGTTTGCAAATCGTCTTTGCTGTCCATGTAAATTTTATGGTAGCCAATATAATGGTTTGATATTTTTCAGAATCGTAAACCACTCGCCGTAGCTTAGCGTTTTTTTTCAAACGCCTGTTGATAACTCAACAATAGATATTCATCAACCAGGGTATCTAGGTGGTATGTTCCTTGAGCATGGGGAGTCTCGTCTTCACGCTTACATTTTACTGATTGCTTAAAATGTTCACAAGGTAACTCCCTCAGTCTTCCACTTTAAGTTGTTGGAAAGTGTAAATAGGCCTGTTCGGCCACAATAACAGCATCAGCTGGCAACGACAAAGTCCTTTGCTATGGTAGAGTCGTGAGGTTACCCATCCGTCATATAGTCATACGCCAGAAGGAGTCCATCGTAGTAGAGCAACTTTTACAGCACGATCGCTCTCTTCTTCATACAGAATTTGGCTAAGTCATATAAACATCAGACAAAAACTGATAGTAATTAAGTTTGGTGGTAAATCTATACTCTCAATCTTAAATCGAGTATGCTTTAACCAGCCTTTCCATTGATTTTTATAGTGATGAAATTTGCCTTGATATCAGTAGATGGCTGATCTCACTGTCTCTCTTCTTATAGAAGATGATTTTGAAATCTTTAAGAACAAAGCACTAAAAACAAAATCTCTTTGCATCACGCCAACATGATATCAAGACTCTTGGCAGTTTTTTGCTGGATGAGATTTTAAAACAGCAGTAGTGGTTTTATTTATAACTTGTGCCTTTTTAAAAAAATGCCTCTGTAACTTTAAAAACCAAGCTTAATATTTACTTTTCACTAGTTTCCATAACTAAAACAATTTAAATACATTCACTATTAAATTATTAGCGCTAATAATATGGAAAAAACAAAACAAAAAGATTCTACAATAAGCAGTACCACAGATTACTTCAGGCAAGTAGAGAATAAGTGGGATGATAAACATGCCAAAAGCCTTGAACCGGTTGGCCGCTTGGTTTACCGCTCCAATCTACTGGGCAGCGACGCCTACATCAATAATACCGGCGGGGGAAACACTTCAAGTAAACTGGTTGAAAAAGATCCCATTTCCGGGGAAGATGTAAATGTACTATGGGTAAAAGGATCTGGCGGCGATTTGCGAACTGCAAAAAGACCGAATTTTGCATCTCTTTACCAGGATCGCCTGATTTCGCTACAGGAAATTTATAACAGCAAGGAAAATACCGGTCTTAAAACTCCTGCAGAAGATGAAATGGTTCAAATGTATGCGCACTGTACATTTGATCTGAATCCAAGGACCCCATCGATCGACACGCCACTGCATAGTTTTATACCCTATAAAATTGTTGATCACACACATCCTGTTCCAATAATTTCACTCGCCACAGCTGATAATGGCAAGGAGATCATGAAAGAAATTTACGGCGATGAGGTGGCCTGGGTTGAATGGATGAGACCCGGTTTTGAACTTGGCCTCGCTCTGCAAAGAACCATCAAAAAAAATCCAGGAATTAAAGGGATTATTCTGGGCGGTCACGGGCTGATCAACTGGGCTGATGATGATAAAGAATGCTACGAATTAAGTCTCGAGCTTATCAATAAAGCAGCCGAGTATGTAGCAAATCATGAAAAAGGCCACTCTTCATTTGGCGGAGAGAAGTATTCATCTCTAACAGAGGATGAAAGACATGACGCGATTGCGGATATATTCCCTTACATCCGGGGTTTGCTGAACGAAGAGAATCGCTTTATCGGAACCTACCAAGATGATGACCTGACGCTGCAGTTCATTAACTCAAATGATGCAGAACGTCTAGCTGAACTCGGCACCTCCTGCCCCGATCACTTTCTGCGAACAAAAATTAAACCGCTCTATGTGAACTGGAATCCAGAAGAAGAAAATTCGGAGCAACTGAAGAAAAAAATTGAAGATGGACTCGCGGACTACCGTAAAGATTATGCGGCTTACTACAACCAGTGCAAAGATGAAGAATCACCCGATATGAGGGGTGCCAACCCAACGGTTATTCTTATTCCGGGGATTGGCATGATTGCCTGGGGTAAGTCGAAAAGTGAATCGAGGGTTACAGCCGAATTCTACACTGCTGCTATCGGAGTGATGAGAGGAGCAGAATCGATCGGGTCGTACACTGCCCTGCCTAAACAGGAAGCCTTTGATATTGAGTATTGGGCTCTTGAAGAGGCCAAACTGCAGCGTATGCCACCTGAAAGTGAACTCTCCCGTAAAGTAGTTCTCGTTATCGGGTCCGGCAGCGGAATTGGAAAAGCCCTGGTGCCAAAACTAATTGAGAATGGCGGAACTGTTGCATGTCTTGATCTCAATGAGGAAGATGCACAAGAGACTGCCGACGAAGTCCTTGAAGATATCGGCATGGGGATTGGTGTTGCCGGCTCCGGAATCAGCGGCAGCGGTGATGTGATTGGTTTGGAATGCGACATAACCAACCGGGAGTCAGTACGAGAAGCTATCAAACAGACCATTCTCGCTTATGGCGGCGTGGATATGGTGGCGGTTACGGCAGGACTGTTTCCCACTCCGGATGAAGACGGTCATCTGCCCGATAGTGCATGGGATCACTCGTTTGCCGTTAATGTGAAGGGGAACTTTATTGTGGCTGATGAAGTAGCAGCGGTTTGGAAAAAACAGGATTGCGATGGCAGCATGGTCATTACAACAAGTGCTAATGCTGTAGTTGCTAAAAAAGGAAGTATGGCTTACGATACCAGTAAATCTGCAGCCAACCACCTGGTGAGAGAACTTTCGATAGAACTTTCACCCAACATCAGGGTCAACGGCGTGGCCCCTGCTACAGTTGTAGAGGGCAGCAGTATGTTTCCGCGTAACAGGGTGATGGCTTCTCTTAATAAATATGAAATTGAGTTTGATAACTCTGTAGAGACTGAAGTACTTCGGGATCGACTTGCTAATTTCTATGCAAACCGAACACTGACCAAGAAAGCGATCAGCCTCGAACAGCAAATAGAAGCTATTTATTCACTGCTTAGCTCAAGGTTCGAAAATACGACTGGTCACATTATTCCCGTTGATGGCGGTTTAACAGACGCCTTTATGAGATAGATTGTGCTGTTTGAAGACAGTGATTGCCATTCGATAACTTTAACTGAAAGCAATGAATCCGACATTATTAAATAAGTTATTTTTTATAAATGCAATAAATCATCTAATATTTGAAATTGTATTAAAAATTATACCCTTCCTCGGGCTTTACCTTACAATTGTTCCTGCAATTTTGGTATTCAATGATGTCATCTCGTTTCTGATGTAAATCACTATATGATTGTCGGGATGAACCTGAGGTTCACAACTTCCCATTTCTGGACGAAGTAGAAAAAATTATGAGAATTTCTAATGATCAAATTCATAACGATAACAAAAAAACTTCCACTGGGCAGAGAGAATTCTACGATTATCTAGCTGACCGGCTTTCCGAAAATGATGTTGATACTGAAGCAATTATTGATCTTCTGGCTGATTTTCAGGTTGGAATCCCAAGCTGGGTATTTGATGCCGATCATAAAATAAAAGAAATGCTTGAAGATCTAATTAAGTCGATAGAAGCAATTCAGATAACGTACGTTGAGACTATGATTGTTAAATGTGATGAACTGAAAGTTGTGCGAAATACTAACTATTTGAACTCTGCGCCAAGGAGCTGTTGTAAAATGCCAATTTTACAATCTTACGTCCGCTTTTTCGTGAAATCAGAATACGTAGCGGTGCATCTGTAAACCATATTGGATTTACAGAAATCTCAGGGTACGTAAAAAGCTCATCGATGAACGCGGGGCCGATTGAACAGTTACCGGTTTGGGATTAAGAATTATTTCGATCTTTGTATAATTGATTGCCCATATATCCCGTGAAATTTTTATTCAAAATTGTATAATCCAACTTTAATATTGAAAGCTTAAATATGCCATCCTCATCAGCAGTCACCGCAATTTTTGATATTGGAAAAACCAATAAGAAATTTCTCTTGTTTGATCAAAACTACTCTATCGTGCATAAGCGACAGATATCTCTGGAGGAAACTGAAGATGATGATGGATTCGTATGTGAGGATCTTCAGAGATTGACCCGGTGGATGAAGGAGGAGTTTACAGAAGCTGTCTCTTCGCAAAACTATGAGATTAACGGACTGAATTTTTCCACCTATGGAGCCACACTGGTTCACGTTGGTGAACACGATCAACCCGTAACACCGCTGTATAATTACCTGAAACCCTTTCCCGTAGATCTTGCCAGCCAGTTTTACAACATATATGGTGGCAAAACAACGTTTTCACTGGAAACGGCATCTCCCCCAATGGGAATGCTGAATTCGGGACTCCAGCTATATTGGCTCAAATACCGTAAGCCGGATCTGTTTTCAAAGATCAAATCAACGCTTCATCTCCCCCAATACCTGAGCTTTTTGTTTACACAAAAAAAATCGGCCGAACTCACAAGTCTTGGCTGTCATACCGGAATGTGGCATTTTAGGAAAAATGAATATCATCCATGGCTGAAAGAGGAAAATCTTCAGAAATTATTGCCTTCAGTTCAGCCGATTCAAGATACTTATTCATGTGAACTAGAGGCCCATAGTATTCGTACAGGCATTGGAATCCACGATAGTTCGGCCGCTCTTGTACCCTATCTTATGGCCCTGGAGAAACCCTTCATCCAGCTCTCAACAGGAACCTGGAGTATTGCGATGAACTCTTTCACTACACGATCGCTGACGTATGAGGAGCTGGAACGTGATTGCCTCCATTACATAAATATACATGGGAATCCAGTAAAAGCATCAAGATTTTTACTGGGTGCAGAATACTCCCAACAGGTTAAACAGATGGGAGAATACTTTGGAAAGGATCCAATTCACCTTGAAATGGAGCCAGATCCGAAGCTCATTCAAAAACTTGCTTTGAACGAAGGTCCGGAAAAAAAGCTGGTTCTTGAAAAAGCTCATCAAACCGGGCCGTATCCTCATGCTAAACTTGGCAAATGGCAGTTAAACCTATTTAAAAGTTATAAAGAGGCGGTACATCAATGCATGCTCGACCTGGTATCTATACAGACTGATGCTATGCAGATCGCTGATAGTGATCCACCGGCAGAACAGGTGATAATTACTGGTGGTTTTGCAAAGAACCGTTTTTTCTGCAGATTACTGGCCACAATGAATACAGATAAAAAGATTTATACTGCATCGACTCCCTACGCCTCGGCACTGGGAGCTGCCCTGGTTCTACAGCCATCGTCATTTACCAGAGATGAGGTGAAAAGTATGCTCGGATTAAAACTGCATAAGCCCTTTCCCGATATTCAAATTGGTCACTACAGCTGGGCTAAATCAACGCATCAAACAGATTCCATCAAATGAAAATATCTCTTTTTTTGACCTGTATGAACGATACTCTTTTCCCCGGAACAGGTAAGGCTGTTGTACATCTGTTTGAGCGTCTTGGTCACACTATTGATTTTGATATGGAACAGACCTGCTGCGGACAGATGCATTATAATACAGGTTACCAGGAGGAAACGATTCCGCTGGTCCGCCGTTTTGTTCACCAATACCAGGATTCTGAAGCGGTGGTGATCCCCTCTGCTTCGTGTGTTGGTATGATCCATGAATTCTATCCGAAAGTAGCCAATTTGTCTGGAGACAGTGATCTTGAAAAGCGGGTGGAACAGTTAATTCCGCGGGTATTTGAATTTTCTCAGTTCCTGGTTAACGAATTGAATCTCGTTGACGTGGGGGCCTATTATCCTCACCGGGTTACCTATCATCCAACCTGCCATTCGCTGCGCGTGCTTCATGTCGGAGATGCCCCTCTGAAGCTTCTTCGAAATGTAGAAGGATTGGAATTGGTGGATCTGCCGGGAGCTCTTGAATGTTGTGGCTTTGGCGGTACATTTGCTATAAAAAATGCAGATACCTCCGCTGCTATGCTGGGTGACAAAATTCATCACATTAAAGAAACCGGTGCGGAAGTCTGTGTGGCTGCTGATAACTCCTGCCTGATGCATATTGGCGGAGCGATGAGCCGTCAGCGAAGCGGCATCAAAACAGTTCACCTGGCCGAAATTCTGGCTTCAAACGGTGAAAATTGGGGTGAAGCATGAGTAAAAAGAAAATCAAATCGAATCCAACTTTCGAAAAAAGTGCCGGGCAATATCTGTCAAATACACAGCTGCGACGAAATATTGGCCATGCAACGCAAACCATTCGAGGAAAACGAGACCAGGTTACGGCCGAATTACATGACTGGGAAGAACTCCGAGAAGCAGGTCGACTGATTAAAGAGAAGGTGATGAACAACCTCGATCACTACCTGCTTCAACTTGAAGAGTCCGTTAAAAAAGCCGGCGGTGTGGTTCACTGGGCAAGCGATGCAGACGAGGCAAATCGAATCGTTACAAATCTGGTGAAGGAGAAAGGAGAAACCGAGGTCGTAAAAGTAAAATCGATGACCACGGATGAGATCAAGATGAATGAAGCTCTCAAAAAGGAAGGGATCTCAGCGCTGGAAACAGATCTTGCAGAATTGATTGTACAGCTTGCCGGAGATGAGCCTTCACATATACTTGTGCCGGCAATTCATAAAAACCGTTCGGAAATTCGGGGGCTTTTTAAAGATAAACTGAACCTTGAACACCTAAGTGATAAACCGGCTGATCTTGCTGAGGCTGCGCGTTTGTACCTGAGGAAAAATTTTCTGAAAGCGAATGTAGGCATCAGCGGTGGGAATTTTGCCGTGGCCGATACCGGCACCATTGCAGTTGTGGAATCTGAAGGAAATGGGCGTATGTGCACCACGCTGCCCGATACTCTGATCACTATTTTGGGAATCGAAAAGATCATTCCCAGCTGGCAGGATCTGGAAGTCTTTATGCAGCTTTTACCGCGTTCATCTACGGCTGAACGGATGAATCCCTACAACACATTCTGGACCGGAACAACTGATGGAGACGGACCACAGGAGTTCCACATTGTCCTTTTAGACAATGGCCGGACGAACGTGCTTGCTGATGAAACCGGACGGCAAACACTGCACTGTATCCGGTGCAGCGCCTGCCTGAATATCTGTCCTGTGTATGAACGAACCGGCGGCCATGCCTATCACTCCGTTTATCCCGGGCCGATAGGAGCCATTTTAACTCCCCAGCTAAAAGGGCTTGATGATAAATCAGCGGCCTCGCTCCCGTACGCATCCACTCTGTGTGGAGCCTGTTATGAAGTTTGTCCCGTGAAAATCAACATTCCGGAAGTGCTGGTTCATTTGAGGGGAAGAGTGGTGAGAAATAATAAAGAGAACGGTGGTTTTAAAGAGAAAACCAATTCTACTCATGCAGGAATGGTGGTAATGGGCCAGGCATTCAAAACCAGGAGAAAGTATGAAATGTTGCAAAAGCTGGGCAGAATGAGTCAAAAAATGTTTGTGAAAGATGGCACCATCTCCAAACTTCCGGGAGAGCTTTCTAAGTGGACATCCATCCGGGATCTGAAACCGATACCGAAACAGACCTTTCGTGAATGGTGGAGGGATCGGTCATGATAGATTCAAAAGAACTTATTCTGAACCGTATCCGATCTTCACTGGGAAAAAATATCGGCGAAGATAGTGGTTTTACGGACACCGACATTCCGCGGGAGTATCAGCATAAGAGCGACCGATCCGAAAATGAAAACATCAGCCTGTTTCAAGAAAGAGTAAGTGAATACAAAGCTGTTGTTCAACAATCAGATCGTGATAAGATCGGGAAACAAATTTCAAGCTTATGCAGTGGAAAAGGTGTGCAGTCCCTTGTGATACCTCCTGGCCTGGATAGTTCATGGACTTCAGAAATTAATTCCCAAACTACATTATTTCCTGACTCCCCTCCCCTTTCTAAAGAAGAACTGAATACCTGCGATGCTGTTTTGACCGGGTGCTTTCTCGGGGTTGCCCAGACTGGGACCATCATTCTGGATGCCGGTCCCGGACAGGGACGGCGGGCGCTTACTCTGCTACCAGATTTTCATATTTGCGTGATCAAATCCTCTCAGATCGTCGGAAATTTTCCTGAAGCAATTCAAAAGCTTGATGCTGTCGTAACGAACTCCGGCCGGCCCATCACGATGATATCCGGACCATCTGCAACTTCCGATATAGAACTCGACAGGGTTGAAGGAGTTCATGGACCACGAAAATTACATGTTTTTGTTGTCAAATAATTGTATTCACGAAGTGACTTCTGCCAGAATAATTTCCAAAAAAAATCCCTCCTTGTTGAGCTGATGCTTTTCCAGCGCGAGTAGGGTAGGGAGCCGAAACGATCGAAACAATAACTATTTGTGAAAGTGGGTTCTGTCATCATTTATCGAAGGCTTTCAGTGGCTATATCATTTATTCAATTTAATTTGGTAGAGATTCAGCGCATGGCCTTTCTAAACTTTTCAAACAGAGTTTCATCCACCGTTAGCACACCAGGTTCTTCATCAGTACCGGCGGTTAGTGTTAGATTGGGATTTAAGTAGTTCTGTTCTGAAAGCCTGATCTTTTTGCAGCTTGCGTGAATCTCCTTCAGATAACCCGTTTCTCTGAGGGGAGCAATATGTCCTGGTTTCATTCCACCACCGGGCATGATGATAATTCGGTTTTTCGCAATCTCCAGCAACCGGATGATTTGCTGCAATCCCTCCGTGACAGTGTTTTTCCCGCCTGATGTTAATATGCGGCTAAACCCGCACTCCATAATGTCTTCAAGTGCCGTTTCCTGGTTACTGCACACATCAAATGCCCGGTGAAACGTACACGGTTTTCCCTCGGCAGCCTGTATCAGACTGGTGCATGCTTCCATGTTAACCGAGCCGTCTGCCTTCAAAATTCCGAACACAAATCCGTCGGCCCCAAGATCTGAAAAATGAATGATTTCACGCTTCATCACTGCCACTTCGTTACTGGTGTACACAAAATCACCGCCTCTCGGACGGATCATCACAAAAATTGGAGTGCCTATTTTATCTTTCAAATATGAAAAAAGACCTGCTCCCGGCGTTTCCCCGCCTTCATAAAACGAGCTGCACAGTTCCAGTCGGTCAGCACCATATTCAGCCACTTTCAGGGCTGCTTCAACAGTAAAAACGGGGGTTTCGAGAAGAATGTTCATTTATGGAGTGGGGTGTGTAGGTAATGAAAAAAACTGTAAGGAATTCTGGTTTTCTAATTTTCTGGTTCATTCACAAGTAGAGTTAACTAACAAATCAAATGAAAACTGAGTTACAAAAATATGGAAGTTATCAATAAAACAATCTATCCTGATACATAAAATGTCGTTGTCTTTACCAACCTTTGAACATTATGAGGCCGGTAGTCAAATCGGGCGATTCTCGACATCAATCCGTTCAAACATTGTTGAAGGATATGGGCGCCGGAGATATACATCTGACTATATCCTGATTTTAACTTATTCCCACGCTTCAGTTCTTTAAACAATAGAGCATCTTTAAACTTTGGTGGAAACAAGTTCTTTGAGTGATTAGTAACAGTTTAAAAATATCTGGAAATTATTGGATGAGTGCGGTGGAAAACTGAACAAAGTTATCCATCCAGGGTGTGGAACGAGAATACTAAAAAATCCACTCTCCACATTCCGTACTTCTCAAACCTCAAACCGGCTCTTTGCATCTTCCATTTCGTTGCCGCCTTCATGATGTACTGCATAATTAAATCCGGGATGGACGGCATACCCGCCATATTCACCATCTTTATTCACGGCAATAAATCCGGCCTGCATATCCTCAATGTCCTCATAATTTTTCTTGATCAGCCTGTCGACCACTTCCTCGCACGCTTCCTGCGGCGAACGCCCCTGGCGCATCAATTCTACCACCAGAAAACTTCCGCAAACTTTGATGATCGTCTCGCCCATACCTGTGGCTGTGGCCGCGCCAACTTCATCATCCACATATAGTCCGGCTCCGATGATGGGACTGTCTCCCACGCGCCCGTGCATTTTATAGGCCAGACCGCTTGTTGTGCACGAACCGGCCAGGGTTCCGTCTGCATCAACCCCCACCATGCCGATCGTATCGTGATTTTCGATATTAATGATGGGCCGATACTCTTTTTCTTCAAGCCATTCTTGGTATGCCTCTTCTGAATCGGGATGCAACTCTTCCTGCTCAATCGGCATTCCCTCGGCTATGGCAAACTGTCTTGCACCCTCACCGGCAAGCATCACATGCGGGGTTTTTTCCATCACCTTTCGCGCCAGTGTGATGGGGTGTTTGATCTGCCTTACAAAGCAGACTGAACCACAATCCCCGTTACCTTTCATGATGGATGCATCCAGTGTAACGATTCCTTCGCGGTCGGGATGCCCGTTCAACCCAACTGACCGGCTGTCGGGATCAGCTTCAGTTATTTTCACCCCTTCCTCAACTGCATCCAGAATGGAGCCGTTGCTGTGCAGAACTTCCCAAGCCTTTTCGTTGGCAGCAATTCCGTGATTCCAGGTTGAAATGATCAGCGGCCTCCTGCCTGATTGCTGATCCAATTTTTTTATGGTTCCGAGCCCTTTCTGAAGAGCACCCGGTAACAACAGGGTTGATGATAAAACAGAATGTTTAATGAAGGATCTTCTGGATGTCATTTGAGTATTGTTTGATTAAAATTTCTTTCTAAAATAGTTGATTTATTTTCTGATTCCATACCATGGTGACTGAAACCGGTTCCAAAATTTACAACTCTCGGTATCTCAGCTTAAAACAAACCTGTTTTTGTGTCATGTCAGAACTCTTCCACTGGTCCACCAGGGCAAACATAGTCTGAGTTTTTGTCTTGGATGCTGTTGTCATGGTTTTTTTTCAAGCAAACTACCACCCTCATCCATCACCCGAAAGGTGTAGTTGGTCGGGTGGATACAAAACATTTCCCGGCAGGGTGCCCATCAGGGCATTGCTCGCTTGCGTAAAGCTCAGCGAGATCTGCTCGACACGGTAGAGCTGGCCAGCGAGGTTCGCGAGAATCATCGCCAAATGGGATGTCGCGACATTTACTATGCCACCCTCGAGCGAATGCCTCGCGGTCGCGACTGGACCGAGCAAGTGCTGCTTAAATGTGGGTTTCGGCTCAAAACACCGCCACGCTCGTTTACCGTGGCTGGCGTCGGCATCTGCAGAAACCGAATTGAAGGTGTGGCTATTACCGGTCCAAACCAGGTGTGGCAAACCGACATCACGTATGTGTGGAGCGGCGGCCGCTGGTACTACGTCAGCTTTGTGATCGATTTGTATACCCGTCAGATCGTGGCTAGTCATTGCAGCCAGGATTTGAGCTCGGCAAGTCAGGTTCGCTGCCTGGCCAAGGCCTTTTCCAGCCAAAAGGGCGAGGATGTAAGCGAGTTGATCATTCATACCGATCGAGGGGTTCAATACACCAGTGCCGCGTATAAGAACTACCTTGATCGCCGTGACGTCAGACACAGTATGGCCCATTATGCCTGGCAGAATGCCTATTGCGAGCGGGTCAACCGAACGATAAAGCATAACTATCTGGCGCATTACACGATCGAAAGCTACCGGTCACTGCAGCGGGGTGTTGCCAAAGCCGTGCGGTTGTACAACCGAAGTAAACCACACCGGGGTCTGCCATCAAGGCTGTCGCCGGATCAATTTATCAAAGAACGTTAATTAAAAACGTCAACTGTATTTAGGCATCTACATATTAATTCTAAAAACTTGTAACGAGTCACTATTGTTGGCTACTAATACTGATTTTCCAAAAGGTGTTTTAATGAGTTTTATATCTTTAACATCATAGGGTGCTATAAATCCACTATCAAATGATGACATAGAATCCAAATTTCCATCTTCGTTTACTATAATGATCAAACCATTACTCGCATCATTTCTTGGTGTGTCTGGTTCAGTATTGTAAATATTACCAGCAAGAATAATATCCTCAATTCCATTATTGTTTAAATCATGTGTAATTATTCCTTTAATTGCTGAAAACTGAGCTTCTATAGGTAGTTCTGAAACTGTAAACCCCCTTTTATTTCCATTGTTCTTGATGATAACACTGGCAAAAGTGTCCACTTCATGATGCAATGCTTCATTAATGAGATTAGAATTAAAAATATCATTTAAAGATGCTTCGGAAAAAGATTTAAAACTTCGAAATCTATTATTTATTTCAGGAATAGCTTTACCAAGCTTTGCTTTTCCATAAAATGGATAAAATGTCCCATTTTCATTTACAGTAAAAATTATATCTGTACTCAAATTCTGACTAAAATCATTAGCGAAAACCCCAAATCTTTTCTCTGGTGATGTTTTATAAGTATAATTAAGTCCCATATTACCAGCGATAATATCAGGATATCCATCATTATTAACATCAACCTTTTCCAAGCTATACCACCACCCTTTGAGCGGTGGTAATTCCAGATCATCAGTAATGTCTACTAAATAGGAATTTTCATTCTCATAGAACTTAATAGATTGCCAAACACCAACTGTTATTAGATCTAAATAACCATTATTTTCAAAATCGACCCAAATAGCATCTGTAATCATGCCTTGTTCTAATAATTCAGGTGCTTTTTCAAATGTAACATCCTCAAAATAGCCTCCTTTATTTTCCAAAATATAACTTCTAGCCGGATATGGATAATTTCCAGGCATTACACGCCCTCCTACAAATAGATCCATAAGACCATTATTATTGAAATCTCCGGCAACCACATTAGAGGTACTTGATAACATTCTTGGTAAAGCCAGCTCATCTTTTATAAATCTACCATTACCTATATTAATATATAGACGATCTTGGAGTAATAAAGAAGCTGGAGAAAATTCAAACCCTCCACTCGTCACATAAAGATCAAGCAAACCGTTATCATTCGCATCAAAAAATAATGCCCCCAAATCTTCTGAATCTGCATCTAAACCCCAGGGTTGAAATTCAGATAGCTTAAAAGAGCCATCTTTGTTTTGGATATAAAGTTTACTCGCTTCTCCTGCAGAACCACTAATAAAAATGTCGTCAAAACCATTTCCGGTAATATCGCCTGCTGCAATTTTGGGTCCAAGTTTTGAAAGTTTATATGGAAGTAAAGGTTGTAGATTATAATCTATAAACTGATTTTCACTGTGGAGATAATCTAATCCTGAATCATTACTTATCTCAGTAAACAATTTATCATCTTCACCAATATCATTAAAATTATAACCACTTAAAGTTGAGTTGGCATGTTTCAATGTTATAAATTCATTTATTACGATGTCGCTTTTTACTTGATATCTCTCATCTGGCCAAATCACTTTTAATGAATCGATTTGGGTAATCTCACCCAATCCAAAATGTATTCTATTATCAACAGTTGACTGATATCCTTTATATGGTGAATGATAAATGTACTGCTTTTTATCTCCATGATAAATGGTTACCTCAGAACCTATACCATTTGTATTTAATGAGTCACCTTTTAATTCTATCATTAAATATCCATAACCATTACCGTCTATATTCATGTTTTTATAGATGCTAGCAGGTTTATTTATATTATTTATTATTACATCTAATCGTCCATTATTATTCAAATCAGCATGAGCAACACCATATGAATATGTTTTATCAGTAAAACCCCATTCTTCTGATATATTCTGAAATCTCAAATCTCCACTATTTTTAAATAGAAAGTTCTCAATTTCAATTCCTTCTAATTGATCTAGTATTTCTACCTGACGTCTGGCAATGGCTTCTTCTTTACCAAACATTCCTGATTCATAAATATTTACCAAATAGTCATAGTTATTTACAGCCTTTGGATAACCATTTGTAATTAATATATCTTTGTATCCACTATTATTATAATCGCCAAATAGAGCTCCCCAACTCCAATCAGTATACGCTATATTATCTATACGTCCGATTTCACTAAATATTAGATCACCGTTTTTATCGATTCCTCTATTTAATTGAAGGCTATTTTTTGAATAGTAATTATCAAATCCTTGTTCACGCATTTCATTAAATCTTTCATAACTTGTGCCTCCACTCATTAATTTTCTATCTTTGTAATCTTTTGGCATCATATCCACCTGTAGAATATCTGGCCATCCATCATTATTAAAATCTGCCGCATCGACTCCCATACCTGCAAAGCTCGTATGTTTTAAATATTCGCTAGTTTTGTTAGTAAAAGTACCGTCTTTACTATTTACGTAAAGCACATCATTAGGTGATAAATCATTGGAAACATAAATATCCGGCCATCCATTTCTATTGAAATCAGAAACTACTACACCTAATCCATAGCCCAGCTTTTGTTCTATTCCAGCTTCTTTGGATACATCTATAAATGTTCCATCACCTTTGTTTTTATAGAGTCTATCAAAACCTGTAGATAGCTTTTTCATACCAGGTAAATGTTGACCAGATGACATATCCCTCGAAAAAGAACCCGGTGAATGATTGAGTAAGAATACATCAAGTAATCCATTTTTGTTATAATCAAGAAAAACAGCATGTGTTGTATGACTTGTATCTGCTAAGTTATACTCTTTTGCTTTTTCGGTGAATGTATTGTCGCCATTATTGATAAACAATAAATTCGCCCTATCACCAGCAGGAGCATCTTCAGGACTAACAACCGATAGATATATGTCTAAATAACCATTATTATTTATGTCTACCATTGAAACACCTGTTATCCATTTGTCAGTTTTCAAACCTGCAGATTCTGTTATATCTTCAAATTTAAAATCACCTTTATTAAGATACAGCTTACTGGACACCATATTGCCGGCTAAAAATACATCTGGATATCCATTGTTATTGATATCCCCAATCCCTACTCCCCCACCGTTATACATAAAAGGATAATCAATTACATTCAAATCAGAATTTTCATCTATATAATTTACAAAGTCTATACCTGTTTCTTCCGGTAATAATTTTGTATATAATTTACTTTCATCTTTAGGTGTACACCCTAAAATCAAATTTATTAAAACAAAAAAGATAACTAATGTAACCAGCCTGACCATTATAAATCTGTAAAATGAATAATTTTAAGTAAAAATCCTGAAGCCATTTCAGGGTCTGTGAATATGCACGATACAACAATGCCCGTTTTCAGATGTTTTCGATAGCGTTTGCACCAAAAATACTCGCCCCACGTATCGTGCAGCGGCTATGGCTTGATTCACTTTCCTGACATCGGCATTCATCAAAAACTCACCGCCAAGGATCGTTTACCCGGTCGTGGGAATATGAGAAGTCAGGACAAAAATGTCTGTGTTTGAACTACCGATTACTGTGATGCTGGTTTTTTCCATACCAAACAGCCATCCTTTGACACCACATCTGATTGACATATGTCTATTTATCTGTTTTATTTGAATTTTTATTAATTAGATCATTCTGAGACGATTGCGATCTATAGTTTACCAATAATTGATGGAAATAATTGCCTTTATAAATTCAAAGAAAAATAGCAGAATTTGTAAACTTTCTCTCATTTTTACGAGTAATTTTCGATAATAAATAGATCAAATCTAAACACATACTCATATGGCAATGACTTATAGTCGTTAAACCTCAGTTTACGGCTTCTGAATATCTCTTTTAAAGCTGAAATTTCTAAACTGTCTGACTTTCAACTTTTTGATGATGCACTAATTAATCAACTTTCGCAGTTGAAGGATAAGAACCCGCTGAACATACTAATTCTGATAATTTTTTCAACTATAGATTTATAAATCCCAATATCGTTACTTCAATCACTTTTCAAAATTACCCATTATTCTATTTATAATCCTCTGGTGTAAGCCCCTCAATATATTCTTCAAACCCGAACATCGTTGGATTGTAATCACCGACAATATCCACATTGCTTTTCTCTGGAACTGCGTCGCCCATTTCAAGGGCCCAGTAACTGGCATTGACAATCAAACGCCGCAAACCTTCACTTTCAAAATCAACCGAGGAACCCATTGTAGTTGTGAAAACACGTCCCGTCTCTCCTCCTTCCAGCTCATAGCTTTTTGTCCACGCTACCGGCATGATCGACTTTTCCCACTTCACCGGTGCATCCGGCGTCATCCCGTGGGTGGATTGTCCCCAGATCAGGATATCCACATCCCCTTCCAGCTTCCGGGTTCCATACACATCCGTCGGGCCCCAGATATCGGTTACTCCACGGATGACTGGGTGATCATAGCGTTCCTTAATCCCATCGATTAAGGCCCGGGTCCCTTCCGTGCCGTGATCACCGTGGTGATCCACCCAGGTTTCCCCGAGAATCTTTCGCCCGAAGCCCCCTTCCCAGCCCGGTGTGTCACTTCGCCAGTCGTATTTTGCATACCGGCTCTCCAAATGATCCCGGTAATGAAAAGCATGGGTGGCCGTACGTATACCGATGATCGGCTTGCCATCAAGCAGGTACTGCTCAAAATAGGCCATATCTTCATCCGGAAGCTGCCTGAAGCGCGTAAACAGGATCATCAGGTCAGCTGATTGTAGATGTTCCATCCCCGGAATGTTGGTTTGGTGATCCGGTTTGATTTCACCGGTCTCAGGGTCAATTGCAAACAGGACGGTGGTTTTAAATCCGTGATGTTCAGACAGGATCTTTGCCAGCATTGGCATCGCCTCTTCCGAACGGTATTCATCATCCCCGCTGACCAACACAATATGCTGGCCGTTTCCCGGGCCGCCTGAAGAGTCAAACGTGATCCATTGAGCTGTTTCTTGTGCCTGAGCCAATGGCAATCCAAAAATAAGTCCTAAAGCGATCGATATAAGTATATATTTCTTCATCATGATGGTTGTTATCTCAAATTTTGACAGCTGATTCTATCTATGTAATTCACTCTTCCAGCGGGTGTTCCCCGAGCAGTTCCTGCGGGCTATAGAAGCCGCTCCGGCCGCTGGTCGCCTCTCTCACCCGGTGCACCTGGTCTTCGGTGATCACCGACGCCTGGTTGCCGAAAGAGTTGCGCACGTAGGTCAGCACCGCGGCTACCTCCTCATCATCCAGCAGGCCCCGGAACGGGGTCATCGGCACGCTCCCCGGATACTCCCGGCCCAGCACTTCCATCGGGCCCGCCAGCCCGTGCAGCGTCAGCTTAATCAGCCGATCGGGGTCTCCGTTGACCCACCGCGTTCCGGCCAGCGGAGGAAACCCGGCCGCCGTCAGCCCCTGCCCGTCCGCTCCGTGGCAGGTCCCGCAATAGCCGTCCCGGCCGTAGATCTCCCGCCCCTGCAGGTAGAGCTCCAGCTCGGCGTCGGCCATCTCCACATCCACCTCTTCTTCTGCAAGGTCGGCCGGCGGCTCACCCACCAGGTGCGCCATCGCCGCCTGGTAGGCCTGGTCCATCCAGTCGTCGAGCGGGTGGCCGGCCGCTTCATTGAGCACCGCCATGCCCTGGTCGATCTCCAGCCACGAGGCTGCTACGATCGCCTCCAGGCGTACCCGCCCGTGAGGGTCCCCGGCCGCCTGGGCCAGCAGCTCCGGCTGGTCCGCTACCTGGTGGCCCGCGTAGCGCAGCACCCGGACGGCCGCCGCCCGGGCCCGGTAGTCATCAGCATTGAGCAGTCGCCGCAAAAGGGTTTCATCCACCCGATTCAGCCCCCAGCTCACCCAGAGCGCTTCCAGCAGGTGGTGTTCGTAGCGCTCACCGGCCTGATCCAGGTTGTCCACCCAGGTTTGCAGGTAACTCAGCACCTGGCCGGCGACGCGGCCCCGCAGCTCCAGCCGCGTGCGCTCGCGGGTACGCAGCTCCGGAAGCCTGAGGTTCTCAAACAGCTCCTCTATGCTCGCATCGTGCACCCTGGCCGGCTCGAGGAGCGGGCGCTCCGGGTAGGTAATGCGGTAAATGCGTCCGTGCACGTGGTCGCGCAGCGGGTCGCGGGCGTTGTGCTGCATGTGGCCGATCAGCACGTTGTGCCAGTCGACCAGGTAGAGCGACCCGTCGGGGGCAAACTCCATGTCCACCGGCCGGAAGTTCGGGTCGGCCCCGACCACCAGGTCCTGGCGGTGCCGACTGGCATAGCCGGTCCCTTCATCGGACAGCGTATGCTGCTTGGTGCCCAGGAAGCCGATCGTATTGTTGATCAGGAAATCCCCCTGCACATGATCAGGGAAATGCCGGCTGGAGACAAACTCCAGCCCCGAGGTCGGCCGCACCCGGTGGTCCGGCTCAATCAGGTTGCGTGAATTCGGGCTGGCCACCCCGTAGCGGGGTTTAATGGTCCCCGGCATCATCCAGTGCACGTCCGGGCCGGAGGTGACCGCAAAGATCTGCTGGCCCCACTCGTCAAAGGCGATCCCCCACGGGTTGGGAATCGACAACTGGGCGGTGCGCTCCAGGTGCCCACGCTGCGGGGCGTAGCGGTAAAAACCCCCGTTGGTCGCCCGCACCGGCCCCCGGGAGGTCTCCACGTTGGTATGCAAAAACACGCCCTCGGCCATGTAAATCGCCCCGGACGGATCCATCGTGTAGGCGCTGTGGGCGTGATGGGTGTCGTGGTCGTCAAACCCACTTAACAGAATTTCTGTGCGGTCGGCCCTGTCGTTGCCAGTCGTGTCTGTGAGCAGCAACAGGTTCGGGCCCTGTGAGACGTATACCCCTTCCGGGGCAAAGGCAAAGCCCAGCGGCAGGTGCAGCCCGTCGGCAAACGTGGTCACCTGGTCGGCCCGTCCGTCTCCGCTGGTATCCTCCAGGATAATCAGCTTGTCGTCCGGGCGCTCATCGCCAGGCTTGTAGTGCGGGTAGCTGGGCATAACCGCCACCCAAAGCCTCCCCCGGGTGTCAAAGGACAGCTGCACCGGGTTGGCCAATTCGGGGAAATCCTCCTCGGATGCAAACAGCTCGATCCTGTAACCCTCTGGCACCGTCAGCCGCTCGATGGCGTCCTGCCCGTAGAGGTACTCCGGGTTGCCATGGCGGTCCGGGTCAAAATTGGACTCGATCGGCGGCAGTTCGATGGTCTGCTCCCTGTCTGCGGCCGCCACATCCATGACCTGTCCCTGTGCGGCCTGCCAGATCGCCCGGTCGCGGATTTCGGTCATTTGGCGAGTCTTCTCGATCTCGGCCGGGTAGTTGTCCGGGCCGAACGGCTCAAAGCGCCGTCCATAGGCGTGAACGCCGTTGGGAATCTTGTAGTCCTGGTGCCACATCCAGTTTTTATCCAGTACAGCCGCATGAATCAGTTCACGGTGAGATTCTGCCTGGACCGGGGCGTTGCCAAAAATCTCATCGGCCAGCAGCGCACCGAAGCGGGCATAACCCTGCTCAGTGAGCTGGGATCCGTCGATGGTCAGCGGCTCATCACTTTGCTGATACCATTGACGAGTTGGGGTAAACACATCCACAAACCAGATCTCATGACGGGAGGCCACTTCCCGCATAGCCTCAGTATATAATTCCAGATTTTCATTCTCCCGGACCCCGTCGGACAAATCGTAATAACCGGAGAGGTCTTCAAAAGCGATCGGTGAGACCAGAACCAGCTCGGTATCACCGCCGTCATTGTAGGGCTCGGCAAGACTGTGCTCGATGAAAGCGTTCAGTTCGGCTTGAAACGTTTCCACACCGTCAGGACCACGAAATGACTCATTATATCCAAAAAAAGTAATCAGCACATTCGGGTTGAACTTTGAGATCCACTCATCCGGGAAGGGGAAGTGGCCTGTGCTGAGATGTCCCCATTGGCTTTCGGAGTCGGTAACGAGATCTGTATGAAACTGCTCGGCTCCCGGAAATGCCCATGGATTGTCTCGCGAGGAGTGCGGGCGGAAGCCAGGGGTATCGCCCGGAATGCTCTGGTTGCGAATCAGTAGCGAGTGATCCGGGTAGCGCATGTGCAGCTCGGTCTCGAAATTCCCGAAATACATCATTCGTGAGCCCAGGTTATTACCGATCAGTACAATACTGTCATCCGGGCTGAGTTCGATCACATCCCGGTCCGACGGAGTACATTGGAGAAAAGAAAATGAGAAGACGGTTGCTAAAAGAAGTTTAAAATAGTCGTTACTCGTTAAAAAGAGAGAATTATTCATAAGTACTTTAATTTGAATTCCGACTCCAGACGAAGAAGTCAGTAATAAAAACCGGCTCAAGAATGGGGATTGTGTGATCCTGATTACTACTTTGATGTTTTAATAAGTTTCGTACCCCGGATTTAATGAGTTATTAATATTTCTTTATTAAACAATGGCATGGTTATTTTAATAAAGTTGATTTCTTTAATTACATCCATTCAGAAAAAGAAGTATGCAGATCCAATTCATCCCCTGTATCACGTTGTAATTTTGTTAATCGATGCATAAGCCGGCGGATAATCGACTCCGAATCTGGTCTTTCAGCTAAATCTTCCATTTCATACGGATCTTCGAACAAATTAAACAAACGGACCTTAGAAATATCCGGGTATAAGATTAGTTTATATGGCCACTCCACAACAGCACGCTGATTCTGCAGATAGGCACCATAGATGGCAGGATAATGTTGAGTAGACTCACCATGAATCAATGGAAGTAAGGATTGAAACTGATACGCCTCTGGCACCTCTCCTCCGGCTAGTTCTATTACAGTCGGGGCGATATCTTGAAGATAAATAGAAGATTCATTGATATCTCCGGTAGGAAGACCAGGACCTTTCATGATAAAAGGTACTCTAAGAGAATGTTCATACATGTTTTGTTTTCCAAGAAGACCATGCTGACCAACCGCGAGGCCATGGTCAGCGGTAAATACAATGATGGTATTTTCAAGCAATCCATTGGCTTCTAATTTATTTACAATAAGACCAATCTGGGCATCCATATGAGATATTATTGCATAGAACTCTTGTCTGTGAACACCAATATTATACTCAGTACGTGGAAACGGTGCAAGCCACTCATCTCTTAAATAACGACTCGAGTCCAGAACCTCCTGAGAGGTACCTGGAGGATGAGGTCTATATCTATCATCTGTTCTACCAGCACCAATCGGATTCTTATAGGGGTATTCCGGTAAAAAATTCATGGGAATATTCAGTTCCTCCGGATCATAGGAGTCGACAAACTCCCTTGGGGCCTGACGGGGATCGTGAGGGGCATTGAAAGCCAAATACATGAAAAAAGGGGGTTCCTGATGTGAAGCATACTCAATAAAATTAATAGCATCATATCTGAGTACCTCCGACCAATGAATACCTCCTCTCCAAAACCCCTCAAACTTCTGGTTATACGGATTCCAAAGATCTTCCTCCCCTTCATGAGGACGGTCGTACCCTGTTTCAGTCTGATTGGGCATGCCCGGACGAACATTAACCACATGGTTAAACAGGTCATTTGGATCTAGACCGGGCACATGCCATTTACCGGTAAAATAGGTGCTATAGCCAGCCTGCTCGAGTCTTTTACTCCAGAAATAATTATTTTCATGCCATGATCTATAATTTTCATCACTGTTGCGTTGTGCATTCCAAACAAACTGCCCAGTATTTAACATCGTTCGGCTTGGTACACAAACAGCAGGGCTCCAAGAGCCCATATTATAGGCACGAGTAAACATAACTCCCTCACTAGCAAGTGCATCAATATTAGGAGTGCGAACTTCACTATTACCATAAGCCCCTACATCATAGTCCCCAAGATCATCAGCAAAAATAAATACAATATTGGGTTGTTCCTGGGCATTAGCATAATTTCCAATAGAAACAAATAAGATTATATGAAGTAATAGCAGCGTTACTTTTATGACTAAACTGAAGTATTTACAACTATATTTCATATCTAAAATATTTTTAATTTCACAATTTAATAACCAGGATTTTGCACCAAGTTAGGATTAGAATCCATGTCTTGTTGTGGTATTGGTAAATATTCATGTTTGCCTCGCTCAAAGTTCATACCCGCATTGGAACGAAAATCGGGATTATTCTCAAATCTATCAGCCATTATGCCCCACCTAACTAAATCTAATACACGATGACCTTCAATTGCTAATTCCAATACTCTCTCATCACGTAATCTTTCCCTCAATTCTGATTGATTCAGATTAGAAGACAATCCGGGCATATCTGCTCTGTTTCTCACTTCATTTATTGCATCAAATACCTCTATATTGGGGCCGTTTGCTTCATTTACAGCTTCAGCATACATCAATAATACATCAGCATATCTTATCATTCGGTAATTATTATCCGAATATGAAAAGCCTCCAGGTGTAAGAGAACTTGTTCGATCAAAATTTAAATATTTTCTTACAAAAACCTTTTCCAAGTCATTACCACTCATTGCTTCTTCAAAGTCTTCCTGGTAAACCCTTGCCCCCGGATAGTTCCAAAGCAATGTTGCAAATGCCCGAGGGTCTATTTCTCCAGCATTGGTTTCTTCTTGCATAAACAAATCAAATACCCATTGATTTATGTCCACACTTTGCTGACTTGTAAAACCAGGAGGAGCTATATCTGGCTCCCAAGCTTGTCCTCTCTGAGGGTTAGGCGTTCCACTTGGTCCCCAATTTCCATCGGGAGTACTTTGATATTGTAATTCAAATACAGATTCAACATTGTTATTTGTCTCCGACAAAAAATTATCCTGGTAATTTTCAGTAAGTTGATAAATGTTAGAATCAATTATTTTTTTAAACTCTTCCGCTGCAGCAGTCCAATTCTCTCTGTACAAGTATGATTTGCCCAACATAGCTGTAGCTGCGCCCCAAGTTGCTCTTCCCTCATCACTCTCAGGCCATGATTCTGGTAATGAATCCTGTGCACGTAGAAAATCGAAAATAATATTTTCCCATACTTCATCGGGAGTAGCCTGCCCAACATCTAAATCTTCAACCCTATTTACAGGTTCTGTCATGAGAGGAATATTCCTCCACATATTAAGTAAGTAAAAATGGGCCAAACCCCTTAAATAATGTGCTTCACCAATAATTTCTGATTTTCTATTGTCATCCATATTAATTTCAGGAACATTAACAATTACCTGATTAGCTCTTGCTACAATTGCATTTAGCTGCGACCAACCTTCATTGACTCTGGCATCATTCGATGTTAGTGTAAACGTTCCAATATCATACACATTTGGTTGAGATTTTGTATCTACGATATCCGATCGATGAATGGTTAAAATTGCTCCCATCATTCTACCCCAACTCTGAATCACAGTTAATGGACCGTAAACACTTACTAATCCTTGTTCTGCATCTTCAGCTGACTGCCAAAAGGTATCAGGAGTGAGTTGATTTGGATTAGTGACATTCAGATCGGCATCAGTGCATGTATTCATTGTTAATAACATGAAAGTAGCACTAATAAATAAAACTACTTTTTTCAAATTAAAATCTATAGATGTATACATAATTTATTCCATTATTTTTACTTTTGTTTAAAATTTCAGAATGATATATCAATACCAACAATAAGTGTTCTTGGCTGAGGATGCGCATTTGTATCAACACCTTGACCAAATAGTCCGGTATTTCTGAAACCACTATTCCTGCCGATTTCTGGGTCGAACCCACTATAACCTGTTATTGTAAATAAATTCGATCCGCTAAAATAGAATCTGACGCTATCTAATGCAGCAACCCCGCTTAAACTTTGAATGACTGAACTAGGCAGGGTGTATCCAACCTGTAAGTTCTTTACACGAAGATAAGAACCATCTTCTACGAAAAATGTTGAAGGCCGTTTATTGTTGGCAGGATCCGTAAATGTAGCTCTAGGAACATTTGTATCTCGATTTTCCAAAGTCCATGAATCCAAAACATCAGTAATTTTATTTCCTCCCGCATTATCCAACATAAAATGAAACTTTTTTGAATTCCACACGTCATTTCCCTGCACGCCTTGAATAAACAGATTAAAATCAAGGTTTTTATAGAACCCATTGAAACTTAAACCATATTCAAAATCAGGATGAGGGTCCCCTATAAAGGTGCGATCAGCATCAGTCAGTTGCCCGTCTCCGTTTATATCTCTAAATCTGAAATCACCCGGTTGTGCATTTGCACGCCCATCAGCATCTATTTCTTCCTGATTTTGATATATACCGTCTACTACAAATCCATAGAAACCACCTATTGGCCTTCCTGGTGCAGTTCGAGTTGCTAGAAACCCTTGTTGGGTAAAGTTACCACCAGAAATAGGATTCACACCTTCACCTAATTTTAAAACCTCATTGCGTACAATACTGAAATTACCAGTAATTGAGTAACTGAAATCAGACCTTGGTTGACTAATATATGAGCCAACAAATTCCAATCCGTTATTTTTAACTTCAGCTGCATTTGTTAGTACACTTGAACCGACACCTCCAAAAACTGGCATTGGCACCTCAACCAGTATACCATCTGATCGATTGTCAAAATAATCCATACTAAGTGATATACTATTGTTTAAAAATGCAATGTCTAGCCCAAAATTTAAGTTTGTTGAAGTCTCCCAAACTACATCTGGATTGCTAAGATTAGTTAATGCCGTGCCACTTTGTACTCCACCAGCGAAAAAATAATCAGCATTTATATTTAAACCCGATATAGTTGCAAAATCTGCAATATTCTGAGAGCCAAGTTGCCCATAACTGGCCCTAATTCTTAATTCATCAAAGAAATCAGGAGCAAACGCTTCTTCACTGATACGCCATCCAATAGATCCGGATGGGAAGTAACCCCATCTATTACCCTCTGCAAATCTCGATGAGCCATCTGCTCTAAAGGTTCCGGTTAATAAATATCTATTATCATAATTATAACCTACACGACCAAGTCCTGATTGAAGTACATTCCTAAAAAGAGATCCACTTGCATTGTTGATTTCAAAAGCAGCATCTATCGTTCTCAAACTGTTATTAGGAAAATTTGTAGCAGAAACGGATGCTGTTCGAGTTCTGTTATTTTCCTGAGTATATCCCACTAAAATATCCAACTCATGATTACCAATTATATTAAAATAATTCACTGTATTTTCAATTAATACCCCTATGGTTCTATTTGCACTTTCAGTGAGGTTCGCATTGTCATTAAATGCTTCTTGAGATCTACTTTGGAAAAAAGCAGGCATAAAATTTACATTATCAATCATTCCATAGTTAATGCCAACATTTAGATTATATTCAAAACCTCTTCCTATATCATAAGTAGTTTGAATATTTCCTAATACTCTATCAGTAATTATCTCCTGATCATTTAATACTGATACACCATACCAATTAATACCTCTTGCTACTCCATGGAAAGAAGGGTCAACACCTGCAAATCCCCCTAAATTATTCTCATCATATACAGGTATAACCGGTAATGCTCCCCGTTCTCTCCCAAAAAAAATGTTTGGATTGTTTATTTCTCTTGAAGCTGATATGGATTGAGTAACCGTAAATCGATCAAAATAAAAATCAGAATTCAATCGTAAACCGTATCGTTGAAAATCTGCCTCTTTTACCAAGCCTAATCTATTTAAATATTCAAGAGATAAAAAGTAACTTGAATTTTCAGTACCTGTTGAGAGAGCCAAATTATTTCTAGCGACAGTGGCTTCTGTAAAATTATTCAATTGCACATCTTGCCAATCCGTGTCAATGGAAGGATCAAAATTTTCTGCAGTATATGCTGGAGCTCTTGGAAGTCCATCATTGTCTCTCATCCTGTTATTATGATCTGCGTATTGTCTAGCATTCAAGAAATCATAAGTATTTGTTGGAGTTTGGCCACCTATACTACTGTTAAAATTAACCCTGACGCCTGGCATATCATCTCCGCGTTTAGTAGTTACTATAACTACACCATTTGCAGCTCTGTTTCCATAAATTGCTGCAGTAGATGCATCTTTTAATACTTCAATTGACTCAATGTCGCTTGGATTGATAAAAGACATTGTATTGGTAATCATACCATCAATAACATATAGCGGCTGATCATTACCAAAAGTGCCAGTTCCTCTAATTACTACTGTAGCTTCTGCATCAGGTGCACCACCGCCACTTGTAACAGTGACACCTGAAACTCGCCCTTGCAATAAGGAAGCCGTATTTGTTGCACTTACGTTTGTTAAATCTTCACTTGAAATAGATCCTACAGCACCTGAAATCGTTGCTGCCCGTTGCCTTGTGTAGCCTACAACAACCAATTCATCTCCAAATAATTGTGCCTCTGATTGCAAAACTATATCAAGGGTAGTTCTACCTTCAATAGGAACTTCTTGCCTTTGATATCCGATATACGAAAAAATTAGAGTCTCATTCAATGAAGGTACAGTTAATTCATACGTACCATTCGCATCCGTTGAAGTCCCACTTGCTGTACCTTCAATCACTATATTCACACCTGGTAGTGGCTCTCCGGTACCGGCATCCGTAACTGTGCCAGAAACCGTATTCTGCGCAAACGATACTGAGCAAAAAACAAGCTGCAAACCAATAAGCAAGCTCGCCAGCAGAAGATAGTTTAATATTTTTCCATTGTAACGTTTCACCATTGTGCTAACCTCCGATTGTTCAACAAAAAATCTTCTGAAACCTATTATGCTTATTTGAACCTTCATCCAACATTAACAAAGCGCTTCCAAAAATTTGTTGCTGATCTGTTTAATTGATTGTTAATCTAGCTTCATAATAAAAGAGTCATTGAAATGTAATTTCTACTCTATTTTTAATAATTAAATTTAAATTTTATATCTCAGGCATCAAAAACCACTATGTTCGATTGTTCATTACGGAGAATTTTCAGAAAAGTATCCATTTCATGGTTACACAAAGCTTCAGTGAAAGCTGTAATATTACATTTTTTAAAGCATTATTAAATCAGAAATACATTATTGAGTGTCGAGGTTCACGAGTATTCCTCACCTAAGTCCATTAGTATTCACCACATTTACCAGTGGAGAAACACGGTGAATTAGTCCTGCAAATACCATTCGGAGTTGAGCACCAGTTTGATTTTTTTAGGAGCCATCTACTCAAAGATGAACCTTTAAAGATCATACAGAACATGGGCTAT
>LKNA01000093.1 GCA_001564065.1 Chitinophagaceae bacterium T5-Br10_B2g13 | reverse complement strand
CTCAACTGTTCCTGTCGTTGTCGCTCAACTTCTTCCTGGCTGGGCATTGTAAACCATGCCCATGCTATTGTGAGAACAAAAATGAGTAAAAGTCCTGTGACCGTATTCTTATCCAAAATTACTTCCTATTTAATTAATGTCTTCGGTTGTTGGTCGATCTTGTTTAAACTGACGCACGGTTGTAGAATTTATTCGCATAAGCCTCTCTCTTGTTTTTTTAAGCATGGAGATCATATCGTTTTCAATACGACTGTATGAAAGATCGGCACTATTTGCTAGAAACAGGCCGTGAAATCCAAAAGATTGCTGATCAAAGAGATCGTTAAGGTAGGCTTGCTGGTGTCGGTATACTTCTCGCAATAGTCTTTTGGTTCGATTGCGGTGTACCGCTTTTGGGACTTTTTTCTTCGGAGCTGCAAATCCAATGAGACAGCCTTCAGAAGAATCCGGATAGATTCTGTATCGAAATTGGATAGAGTCTGAGTTCAAAACAGTAGACTTTTCGAAGAGCCGTTGGAAGTTTTTTCTGCCCCGAAGAATTTTTGATCGCGGTAAGGAGAAATCAGGGGAATTTAATTCCGGACTATTTCGGTCCTTTTTCATTGCTTACCGTAAGCTTATGGCGTCCTTTTTTACGGCGTCTTTTTATCACATTTTGCCCATTGGCAGATTTCATTCGCTTTCTAAAGCCGTGCTTATTTGATCTCTTACGCTTACTTGGTTGATACGTACGTTTCATGACTAAACTAAATTATTAGCTAAAATTCGGAATCCTATTTTTAGGTAGACCCCAAAAATAAGAATAATTTTTTTAAAATCGAACGCTTTATTTACCCAAATAGCAGTATTATAACTTCGGAACGTATTCCAATCTTTACGGTATTTATTCGTTGCACAATACGAATTCACAGTTTAACGCTATTTTTCACAACAATTCTTAAATTTCGACTCTATAAAAGGATTGTTGAACTGCCTTTAGTTAAACTGTAACTTGTTAAGTTCATTCAAAAATATTTTTAACTCCTATTTAACTGTATGTTAGACAAGATATCCAAAGTCCTCACTTCAATTTTTGGAACTAAAAGTGCGAGAGACTTAAAAAAATTGTGGCCTGTTGTTGATGAGATCAACAGTTTTGAAGATGAAATGAAAGGCCTTTCTGATGACGAATTAAAGCAGAAAACGGAGTCCTTTAAAGATCTGATCAAAGAAAGGACAAAAGAGATTAGCGACCAAATTGCAGAGATTAAAGAAAAAATGGACTCTATGGATGAGTCCATCGCACTGGAAGAGAGAAGAGAGTTTTCTGACCGTTTGAGCGAACTTGAGCAGGAATGGCTCGATGTTCTCGAAGATACACTGGATGAAATTCTTCCCGAAGCCTATGCGGTATTGAAGGATACCTGTCGCCGATTTGTTGGGAAGAAATGGAAAGTAGCGGGCTCAGAAATTGAATGGGATATGATTCCCTACGATGTGCAACTGGTTGGCGCCGTTGCCATGCACCGCAGCAGTATTGCAGAGATGAAAACCGGGGAGGGTAAAACCCTGGCCGCAATTTTCCCCGCCTACCTGAATGCCCTCGCGGGGCGCGGAGTTCACGTTATTACGGTTAACACCTATCTTGCACAACGGGATGCGGAATGGAACGAGCCTATTTTTAATTTCCACGGCCTGCATGTTGATTGTGTAGACCGATACGATCCAAATACCGAACCGCGCCGAAAAGCGTACCGCGCAGATATTACGTATGGAACCAACAATGAATTCGGTTTTGATTACCTGCGGGATAATATGGTGATTGAAGAGGAGCAGCTCGTACAAAGAGACTATCATTTTGCGATTATTGATGAGGTCGATTCCATTCTGATTGATGAAGCCCGGACACCGCTTATTATTTCCGGACCTGTGCCGCAGTCTAATAGCCAGCAGAAGTATGAAGAGATGAAGCCGCGGGTTGAATCTCTGGTGAAAGCCCAAAAAGCGCTGGTGGCCTCTCTTGTAAATGATGGCGAGCGTTTGCATAAAGAGGGAAAAAATGAGGAAGCAGGTCTTGCGCTTTACCGTGCTGAACGCGGATTCCCTAAAAACAAAAAGTTCAGAAAACTGATGCAGGAAGCTGAGTATCAGCGATTGGTACAACAGACGGAGAGCTTTTATCTGGCAGATAACGCCAAAAATCTTCCTATTGTTGACGAGCACCTCTACTATGCGGTAGACATGAAGCAAAAGTCTATCGAGATGACCGAAAAAGGCCGCGATTTTATCACCAATGATGAAGAGGGTGATGAATTTTTCGTTATTCCGGATCTGGGAACAGAAACCTCTGAGATTGAAGAGGAGATGGATCGATTGGAGAAAGAGAATATAGAAGAAATTAAAAATAATGAAGAGTTTAGTGAAGAGTACAAAGAGAAGAAAATTGAGGAGACTAAGGAGGAACTGAAGCAGGATCGTGAAAAACGTTTCAACGAACTGCACAGGCTTTTTGCTGAAAGAGGCGATCGTATTCATACTGTGAATCAGCTCCTTAAAGCATACACCCTTTTCGAAAAAGAAGAGGAGTATATCGTCCAGGATGGTAAAGTTCAGATTGTGGATGAGCATACCGGACGTGTACTTTCAGGACGTCGATATTCAGACGGACTCCACCAGGCGATTGAGGCAAAAGAAGAAGTGAAGGTTGAAGCTGCAACGCAGACCTATGCGACTATTACGCTTCAGAACTACTTCCGTATGTATCACAAACTGTCCGGTATGACCGGTACAGCTGCAACGGAAGAGGGTGAGTTCAATGAAATTTACGAACTTGATGTAACCGTCATTCCTACCAACCGCCCGATTATTCGGGATGACCGTGAAGATCTGATTTTCAGAACAAAACGGGAGAAGTACAAAGCAGCCATCAATACAATTCAGGAGTTTCATGAAAAGGGGCAGCCTGTTTTGGTGGGTACAACAAGTGTGGATGTCTCTGAACAACTCAGCCGGATGCTGAAACGAGCTAAAATTCCTCACAATGTGCTAAACGCGAAACAGCACGCCCATGAGAGTGAGATAGTAGCTCATGCAGGACAAATAGGGGCTGTGACCGTTGCCACAAACATGGCCGGTCGTGGTACAGATATTAAATTGTCTGATGAAGTAAAAGAGAAAGGCGGGCTGGCCATTTTGGGTACAGCCCGACACGAATCTCGCCGGATTGACCTCCAGTTGCGTGGTCGTGCCGGTCGCCAGGGAGATCCGGGAATGTCGCAGTTCTATGTATCCCTCGAAGATGAGCTGATGACCTTATTTGGCGGAACAGATCGTATCGCCAATATCATGGATAAACTCAACTTTGACGAAGGTGAGGTGATTCAGCACCCATGGGTAAGTAAATCACTTGAACGCGCTCAGAAAAAAGTTGAGCAAAACAACTTTGCAATTCGGAAGCGTCAGCTTGAGTTTGATGATGTATTGAATAATCAGCGTAATGTAGTCTACTCAAGAAGAAAACACGCACTGCTGGGTGATCAGCTGCAGAGTGATATTTTTGATATGCTCGAGGATATGGTGGAAGGCATTGTAGATGAATATTATCCGGAAGGCCTGTTTGAAGAACTTCGTGATGAAATACTCAGGCAGCTGGCAGTTGAGATTGAAATTGATCGCGACGATTGGGCAATCAAGGGTGAAGACGGCCTGGTAGATCATATCATTGAAAGAGCTTACGAAGTTTACAGAAGAAAAGAACGATTGGTTTCTGAGCCGCTCTACAGAATCATTAAGCAGATTAAAGAAGGTGATTCAGAGAAAAAGCCTTCTAAAATACAGGTGATTTTCACGGACGGAATGCGCCGGATGAGAATCGTTGTGGACGTTGACCGTGCCTATCAAAATGAAGGACGCGAAGTTGCTCGATCTTTGGAACGCTCAGCTATTTTGTCAACCATCGACAACAAGTGGATGGAGCACCTGCGGGAACTCGATACCGTAAAAGAGGGTATTGGTTTGCGCTCGTTTGGTCAAAAAGATCCATTGATGGAGTACAAGAAAGAGGCGTTTGAGATGTTCAAAATGCTGATTGATGAGATCAATAAAGAGACTATCTCCCTTATCTGGAAGGCCGTTCCTGAGGTCCAGGCTGAACAGAGTAAAGTTCAGGCCGCTCAAAAAGAGAAGAGTAAATACGATATGAGTAAAGCTCAGGCTCAGCAGGCCGATTCCACCAATATGGGTTTCCGTGGCGGACAGCAAGCAGATGGCGATGGCCAGCAGCAGGCATCAGCGCCCGGTGAGAAACGTCAGCCGGTAACGGTTGAAGATGAGCCCGGACGTAACGACCATGTGAAGCTTCAAAACATCAATACGCAGGAAGTGAAAGATGTGAAGTGGAAATACGCCAAGAAGATGGTGAATGAAGGCGGCTGGATCGTTATTGAGAAGTAATCCTTTCCCAATTTTAATTGAAATTACTCGTGGCACGGCACAAAGTCGTGCCGCGAGTGTTTTGTAGATACCCTACCTCAGCGCTACACCCAATAAAAAGTACCAAACCGTTAAGGCGGCAAGTTTTACGGTTTGATGATCCCGGTCATACTCCGGATTTACTTCAGACAGATCGAATGAAGTAACTTTCGGGTGGTTGCCAAATCCATATGCAAGCGTCAGCCAATCTTCCTTGTTGATCCCCGACGCGTTAGGGGCACTTACACCGGGAGCGTCTGCATGACATACAGCATCCATATCCATTGTAATCATGATGTTCTCTTCATTAAAAAGATTCAGCCGATTTAGAATAGCATCTACAGAGACAGACTGCTCAAATACGGCGTCTCCCTGCTTTTGAACAAATGCAAGATGATCTGTTGATACTGAGGCAGGGTTCAACCCATACACGTTGTAAGATCTGCATTTCCCGGACTGATGTTCGATGGCCTGCCTAAATGGTGATCCGGAATGAGCTTTCCCATTCTTAAACTCCCGGACATCCGCATGGGCATCTATATTTACAATGTTCACCGGTAGTTCTGATTTTGCATATCCTAGAAAGTGGCCAAAAGCTGTTTCATGTCCACCTCCAAAAACAACAGGCAGTATCTGATCGCTTAAAGTATCGGACACCTTCTCACCCAGATTTTCATGGTCTGAGGGCAGATCTCCTGAACAGTTCAGCATGATTAAGCTTTCGGTTTTCTGAAGCAGCTTAATGTGCTTGTCAATGTGAACGGGGTGCGGCGTCAGCTTTAATAGCTCTTTGTAAATTAGGTTAGGTGCTTTTGAGGCCCCGATCCTTCCGCCGTTGATTTTTACTCCCTCATCAGAAGGAAATCCGATAAGACTGACTTTTGGTTGAGTTACATTTTTGCCAATGTAGTCTCTCAGTCGTGGATCCCTACTACTCATTTTCATCCTCCATTTCTTCATTTCGATGTTTTGCAGCCAGATAAAATCTACGTCTCTGTTTCCATTCCCGCCAGAAAATGGAAAGAATGGTTACAGCAACCAGTGGCAGCACGAAAAAGATCATGGTATTGCTGAAAGCCTCCAGCAGATCGTGGTCGGTTGAATAGAGAAACAGGTATAGTATATAGGCGATGTACATTACAAGGAATACAAACCCTTCGAACCGATCGATACGGTGACGAGTAAAGAAGATAGGCAAGCACGCAAATGATGCTGCCATCAGGATAATCAGATCAAACCGGATAAGTGATGGCTGTACAGGAATGGATGTAGGTATAATGAGGCCGGTTACTCCTAAAACAACCAGGATATTCAGAATATTACTTCCAATTACATTACCTACAGCGATGTCCCTCTCTACTTTAAGTGCAGCAACAACAGCCGTAACAATTTCGGGCAGGGAGGTTCCGATTGAAACAACTGTAAGCCCAATGATCAACTCGCTTATACCCGCCATTTCGGCAAAAATGACAGCACTGTCCACCAGCCATCGGGCACCGAACACAAGCATTAGTAAACCAATTATCCCGGTAATTATCAGAACGGGCGTAGATGTTGGCATCTTTTCAATTTCTGCTTCCACATCGGTGTGTTTATTTTCCCGAATCAGAAAAGTGAGGTAGGCCCCCAAAAGAATGACAAGAATTAAACTCTCCCAGAAATAGATCACACCGCTCAGTGCAAAGATATAAAGCAAAATAGTGACGCCGATCATAACCGGCACATCTACACGGATCAGTTTAACATTCACTTTAAGCGGCAGGATGAGTGCGGCAATTCCTAAAATTAGCAGCGTATTGGAGATATTGCTGCCTACGATGTTTCCAAGAAGAATGTCTGTTTTTCCCGCAAATCCGGCCTGTATACTGACGCCAAGTTCAGGTGCACTGGTTCCTAAAGAGACAACTGTCAACCCTACAATTAGTTTGGAAATTCCAAAACGAACAGCCAGGCTGGATGATGAACGAACCAACAGTTCTGCGCCTCCAATGAGGGCAACAAGACCAATAATAAACCAGATTGTTGCAGAAAGCATAGAGTTAATTAAACCGGTTACCTTTCAGGAATCCAAATTCCAATCTGGAACCCCTGTAATGATACATCCATTTGTTCACATTCTCTGCATCAATGATCAGGAAATCTGCAGACTTACCCCGCTCGATAGATCCGATCTTCTCATCCCTGTTGATCGCTTTAGCAGCATACATTGTAGCACCTTTTAAAACTTCGGCCGGAGTAAGTCGACCATGATTGCATGTGAGCATCATGGCAAGAGGCAGGTCGAATGTAGGGGCGGAACCGGGGTTAAAGTCGGTAGCGACGGCCACTTCAACTCCGCCATCTATCAGTATTCGGCAGTTTAGATAGGGCTGCTGAGTATAGAGCGAGGCGAGCGGAAGAGTAACTCCAACCACTCCTTTTTCTGCCATCTGTTTAATCCCTTCATCCGAAATCTGTTCCAGGTGATCGGCACTGACGGCTCCAACTTCTGCGGCAAGCTCTGCTCCGCCTCCTGATGAGAGCTGGTCGGCGTGGAGTTTTGGTGTGAGGCCGTGCTTCTTGCCGGCTTCAAATATGGCTCGGGCTTCCTCAATTGTAAATGCCGACTCTTCCACAAAAATGTCGCAAAATTCGGCGAGATTCTCTTCAGCCACGGCCGGTATCATCTCTTTGATGACCAGGTTGATGTAGTCTTTTCGATTCTCTTTAAACTCAGGCGGAATGGTGTGTGCCCCGAGAAACGTGGATACCATGTGCACATTTGATTCCTCACTCAGCCGCTTATAAACCCGCAACTGCTTGAGTTCATCCTCAAGTGAAAGACCGTAGCCGCTTTTACACTCTATGGCCGTGACGCCCTGTTTTTGGATTTCCTTTAGCAGTCCGGACGCTTTTTCATAAAGCTCATCTTCCGATGCTGCCCGAGTCGCCTTCACGGTAGAAAGAATCCCGCCGCCGGCTTTGGCGATTTCCAGGTAGCTTCGTCCCTGAATGCGCATTTCAAACTCATCAGCCCGCCAGCCTCCAAAGCAGAGGTGCGTGTGGCAGTCTACTAATCCCGGTATGACCATTTTCCCACCTGCATCAATCCACTCTTCTTTTTGATATTTATCCGGCAGATCTGATTCTTGACCTATCCACTCGATGGTTCCGGCGCTCCATGCAACAGCACCGTTTTGAATTGGATGAACGTCTGTCTGACTGCCTTCATCACGGCAGGTGTAGAGGGTTGAGATGTTTTTGAGTACGGGCATAGAAAAATTTGGTTTATCGTTGCTCTAAAATTGAATGAATATTCTGCATGTAGTGTAGACAAGAGTGGATTTGGATTGGCTTACTGTTTTCAAATCTGTAAAAAATTACAATAGGAAATGCTTTTGGTGATACCTGAATTGTCTCTACAGCTTTTACAACTACGTTTAAAAAACTCTCACCCAATCCGGGATACTTTTCATCGTACCAATCTCTGGCGCTTTCAATATCATTTACGGCAGATTGAAGAAATACAATCTTAGCCATTGTATTTTTTAAACAGTTTCTCTTTTACCTCGTTCCAGGGAATCAATTCATCCGGATTTTCTTCAGCATAGAGAATTCTTTTGTCCAACTCCTCTGACATTACATCATCCCATAGTTCGCCAATCAGGATAATTTTTTCATCATCGGATAATTCACTCAGTGCGGGAACTTTCTCTTTTATCATACGACCTGTCTATCTCATCAACATTCAAGAGAAGTATAATAGATTTACATCAATTTTTTTGAGATTTCACTCTCTGCTGCTACCAGCATCTCTTTTTCACACAATAGTTCTACGGCCTGACTGATATCATCTTTAAAGTACTGATCTTCTGATGCATGAGGAATAGTTTCCCGGATCACCTCATGTGCTTTCTCAACTCCTTTCCCGGGCCGTAGCGGTTTCCGGAAGTCGAGTGCCTGGGCAGCTGTAAAGAGTTCGATTCCCAAAACCTGCTCCACATTTTCATACACCTTCAGCAGATTGAGTGCACTAATGCTCCCCATGCTTACGTGATCTTCCTGCCCTAATGATGTTGGAATGGAATCAACTGAGGACGGATGACATAACACCTTGTTTTCAGACACTAGCGCCGCTGAGGTGTACTGCGGGATCATAAACCCGGAGTTGATGCCGGTCTCCTGCATCAGCAGTTTGGGCAGTCCGTCATGACCCTCAAGCAGCAGGTACGTTCGTCGTTCAGAGATACTCGCAATCTCAGCGAGGGCAATTTTTGCAAAATCGAGAACAAGAGCGAGCGGTTGACCATGGAAATTTCCACCGCTGATAATGTCTCCGTCCGGGAAAACAAGCGGGTTATCGGTTACGGAGTTGATTTCTGTTTGAACCACCGATACTGCGTGATCGATCGCATCACGGCTGGCTCCGTGAACCTGAGGTACGCAGCGAAGGCAGTAAGGGTCCTGCACTTTTCCGCAGTGGCGATGCGATTCCAGAATTTCGCTGTCGGTCAACAAATTTCGAACATTTTCCGCTACCTGCTTCTGTCCCTTATGAGGACGGATATTGTGAATTCGCTCATCAAAAGGTCTGATACTTCCCTGCAGTGCCTCCAGGCTCATGGCTGCAATAACATCTGCCATTTTGAGCAGGTGGAGTGATTTTTCGAGCACGTAGGAACCGTAAGCACTCATCAGCTGCGTGCCGTTTATCAGAGAAAGTCCATCTTTGGGCTGAAGGTCGATTGGATCCAGTCCGTTTTTTTTCAATACCTCATCAGCCGGCAGAGTGCTTGTGCCGTCCTCATTCCAGAACTCACCAAAACCGAGCAGCGGTAGCGACATATGAGCCAATGGCGCCAGATCACCCGAAGCCCCAACGCTCCCTTTTTCGGGAATAGTGGGGATCCAGTCTTTATCGATGAAAAGCATCAACCGGTCGAATGTCTCCTCGGATATTCCAGAATATCCGATAGCAAGGGCGTGAACTTTCAGCTGAAGCATCAGCCTTGAGATATCCTTTGGAATCAAATTCCCAACCCCAACCGAGTGCGACAAAATAAGATTCCGCTGCAACTGTTTCAGATCAGCGTCGTTTACCCTTTTTCCGGCCAGAGCGCCAAATCCCGTGTTAATTCCGTAGTAGGCATTGCCATCCTTTAGGGCACTGTCTACAACTTTTCGGGAATCGGTCAGCGCTTTTTTCCCCTTTTTGAGCTGATTAATTCGTTCGGTAAGATCACTGTACAGCTGGTTGATTTGAATGGATTTCATCATCATTAATTTTCAGGCAAATTGGTTGCGACTCTTGAGGAAACCGCGTTTGTAAATTAGTTAAGATTTGAGCGGAATGAAAACCTGAGAAGTGTAGAGCTCCTGACAGATTTAGAGTTGAAATTGTAAAAGAAGAGGATCTAAAAATATAAACTTTAAAATGTATTTACTGCAAAATGATACGTCATGATCAGTGCTACAATCACTTTAATGAAGGTACTTACAAAAAATCCAAGCACAGCACCCATGGCAGATCGTAAAGCTTCCCGGGAGGTTTTTTTGTTGATGAGTTCACCGACGTAAGCTCCGATGATTGGACCGAAAACAATCCCAAACGGAGGGAAGAGAATTAATCCGCCTACAGCGCCAATCACACTACCCCAGATTCCATAGGATGAAGCGCCCATCTTTTTAGCGCCGGCAACCGAGGCGATCTGCTCCAGAAACTGGATCATCACCACAATTACCGCCCAAACAATCATGAACCGAAGGCTGAAGGGCGGATTTTCAGTCAATTGAAGCATCAGCAAACCGACATAGGAGAATGGCAGACCGGGCATAATTGGCAGAAATGCGCCTATTAGACCAATGATCATACATATGACTCCGATAATAATAAGGATGGTTTCCATAGAGATTGATTGATCAGCTAATTTTGCCGGGCGGAGTGCTACAACACATTCTATCTACGGAAGCCAAGAGAAAAAGATTCGACCCTTGCGCAACGAGTTAACCAATTCGGAGTTCAAGTTTATTTATCCGTAATTCCGGGCAGATCCACACCTCGTTCTTTGGCTACATCCTGCGCCAGTTCGTACCCGGCATCGGCATGGCGCATTACTCCGGTTCCGGGATCGTTGGTGAGGACACGGCGCAATCTGCGATCGGCCATTTCAGTGCCATCGGCCACACTCACCATCCCGGCATGAATGGAATATCCAATACCCACTCCGCCTCCGTGATGCAGGCTCACCCAGCTTGCGCCGCTGGCTGTATTAAGCATGGCGTTGAGCAGCGGCCAGTCGGCAATGGCATCCGAGCCATCTTTCATCGCCTCGGTTTCGCGGTTGGGTGAGGCAACGGAACCTGTATCCAGATGATCGCGTCCGATGACTATTGGTGCTTTTACTTTCCCTTTTTTCACCAGCCAGTTGAATTTTTCGCCCATCTCGGCACGCTCGCCGTACTCCAGCCAACAGATACGGGAGGGTAATCCCTGGAAGTGAATTTTCTCCTGTGCCTCATGGATCCACCTTCGAAGCGCCTCTTTTTCCGGGAAGGTTTCCAGAATGGCCTTATCGGTAACCGCGATATCTTCAGGATCACCGGAAAGTGCAGCCCAGCGGAACGGCCCTGAACCCTTGCAGAAAAGCGGACGAATGTAAGCTGGCACAAAGCCCGGGAAGTCGAAGGCTTCCTTCATGCCGCGATGATCGGCAACCTGACCCCGCAGGTTATTTCCATAATCAAATGTAATCGCTCCGCGCTTTTGCATGTCGAGCATGGTTTGAACGTGGGCAACCATCGAATCCAGGACATCGTTTTCATATGCTTCAGGATCAGTTTCACGTTTTTCAGCAGCTTGTTCGAGTGTGTACCCGGCGGGGATATATCCAAGCCGGAGATCGTGAGCAGAAGTTTGGTCCGTTAATACATCGGGGATCACCCCTTTGTGCATCAGTTCTGGAAGTACTTCTGCCACATTCCCCACTAATCCTACGGACAGTGCCTTTCCATCCGCCTTGGCGTTCATCACCTTATCCAAAGCGTCGTCGAGATCGGTGCACTTTACATCGCAGTAGCCGGTTTTAATACGCATATCAATTCGGCTCTCATCCACTTCAATTCCGAGAAAAGCGGCTCCGTTCATGGTGGCGGCAAGCGGCTGAGCTCCACCCATACCTCCGAGTCCCGCCGTAACCACCAGTTTTCCTTTCAATGAACCGTCAAAATGCTGGCGGGCGCACTCAGCAAACGTCTCATACGTTCCTTGCACAATTCCCTGCGAACCGATGTAGATCCAAGAACCGGCCGTCATTTGCCCGTACATTGTAAGACCCATTTTGTCGAGCTTTCGAAACTCTTCCCATGTAGCCCATCGCGGCACCAGATGAGAATTGGCGATCAACACTCTTGGTGCTTCTTCATGCGTGCGAAAAACACCGACAGGTTTTCCACTCTGAATCAGCAGTGTCTCGTCATTTTCGAGCCGTTTCAGTGTTTTAATAATCCGATGGTAGCTCTCCCAGTTTCGGGCGGCTTTACCGCCACCTCCGTAAACAATCAACTCTTCCGGACGCTCGGCAACTTCAGGGTCCAGGTTGTTCATCAGCATACGCATGGCCGCTTCCTGGTGCCAGCCTTTACAGCTTAATGTTGTACCGTGTGGGGCTTTAATACTCTTCTGCATGTTGTTCATGGGTTAAAACAATTTAAGCTTAAATCGCTGTTGTTAAGAAAACTAAATGTGAAATTAAGTTGTAGAGATGTAGCTTTATAGACCATAGTAATGATAAGCTTTAGGAATATTATTCTCTACTCAGTTGATACAGAGATATTTACATCAAGAATAGTGAAAATTGAAATTGGATTAAAATGGCTAACTTAAAGATGAAACGCTGCCTGGGTGTGGTTTCTCCCCTCCTTCTTCTATTTGCGGCAGACGCACTGGCACAGAATAGTAACGATTACAAAAGAGTAAGTCTTTCGCTCTATGGCGGGTTAACTCTTGGGTATCCGGATGATGACAATCAGATCTTCGGCAGCAATTACAATACGTTTACCCAAACCACATATAATTTTGGCGGTGGCGTTCAATACGCTATAAAGCCGTTTTGGTCGGCTGAACTTGGATATCGCTATAATAAAATTAAGGGAACGGGAGACGACGGGTTTGAAACTAATGTCCATTCAGCAGTTTTCAAAAACACCTTCAATCTAAATCGCTTATACCGAAGGAATAGTATTTCAGAATGGCT